>NZ_LSJW01000128.1:0-38101 GCF_001557335.1 Microbacterium sp. CCH5-D1 | reverse complement strand
CCCGCCGAACCACCCCGCACGTCCGAACAGGTACAGCAGCGCGACGCCGCCCACCATCGGCGGCAGCACCAGCGGCACCGTGACGACGGCGCGGAGCACGGCGGCGAGCCGGGGGCCGGAACGGGCGATGTACAGCGCGAGCGGAACGCCGACGACGATGCAGAGCAGCGTGGCGACGAGGCCGGTGCCGAGCGAGAGGAGGAGAGCAGAGAGGGCTGCCTGCGACGTCACATCGGCCAGGAACGTCGACCACTGCACACGCGCGACGAGAGCGATCAACGGCAGGATCAGGAAGGCCAGACCGATCGCAGCGGGGATGGCGAGCGCCCGCGGAGCGTACCCTCGACCCCCTGCTGCACTCATGGGGCTCCGAAGCCGAAGTCCGCCAGGATCTTCTGTCCGGCGGCCGACAGCACGAACGCCACGAACGCATCAGCCGCCTCGGCGTTCGGCGCGTCCGAGAGCGCGGCGATCGGGTAATGGTTGACGACTTCGTCCGCACCATCGGGCACGACTGCCTCGACATCGGAACGCCCGATCACGTCAGTGGCGTACACGAGTCCGGCATCGGCCTCGGACGCGGCGACCTTCGTGAGCACCGCCGTCACGTTCTGCTCGAGGCTGGACGCATCGACCGTCACATCCGCGGCGGCTAGCAGCTTCGCGGAAGCAGCACCGCACGGCACCTCCGGTGCACACAGCACCGTGGTCACGTCGGCCAGATCGGCGAGCGTCTCGACGCCGCCCGGGTTCCCGGAAGGCACCGCGATGACGAGGGTGTTGGAGGCGAACAGCGTCGGATCCGCGGTGACGTCGGCGGCCTTGCCCATGTTCGCCTCGTCGGCCGAGGCGAACACATCGGCCGGTGCGCCTTCGAGGATCTGCGTGACCAGCGTGGATGAGCCGTCGTACACCGGGCTGAACCGCACCTCCGGATTCTCGGCGACGAACGCCTCGCCGATGGCATCGAAGGCGCCGCTGAGCGATGCGGCGGCGTAGACCGTGAGGTCTCCACTCAGGCTGCTCTGCTCGGTGGCGGCCGATGGCGACGGCGTGCTCCCTGCCGTGCTCGCACAGCCGCCCAGGGCGAGGACGGCGGCGGCGAGGACGAGGACGGTGGAGCGGCGGAGCGTGCGGTTCATGTCAGTCTTTCGGGACCTCGACGACGACCTGCGTCGCCTTGACGGATGCGGTGGCGAGTGAGCCCACCTCGAGCTGCAGATCGCGGGCCGCCTCAGCGGACATGAGCGAAACGACGCGATGCGGCCCTGACTGGATGTCGACCTGCGCCATCAGCCCGTCGATCTGCACGCGGGTCACGATGCCGAGGAAGCGATTGCGGGCGCTGGAGAGCACGCTCCCGGCATCCGACTCCTCCGCGGCGAGCGCCTCGGCCCGTGCCGCGAGCGCGTCACCGGGGATCTCCGCCGGCGCCGCATCGGTGACCGGCAGCAATCCCTGCTCGATCCAGCGACGGACGGTGTCGTCGCTGACGCCGAGCAGTTGCGCGGCCCGGGCGATCCGATAGGTCTGCATGAGAGGAATCTACCGCACGAGCGGAGAGATCAGGTCGATAGTTCCGATTCTGCGACAATCCGTCGTGTCCCCCGAATGGCCGATACCGCGCGGGCGGGTTCTCCGCCATGATGGCTCTCGATGACGGCGCCGAATCAACCACAGGACGGGCTGTCCGACTTCGCGGAGCTGATGGCCCGCGAACAGGAGTTCTCCACCCCTGACCGGATCCCCCCGGAGGTACGCAGACGGCGACGGCGCCGCGGCCTCGTCGCCACCGCCATCGTCGTCGTGCTGCTGCTTGCCGCGGCGGGCGGCTACGTCGGGTGGGCACTCACCGCTCCCGTGAGTCCGCCGGCGGTGTCGACGCAGATGCCGCAGGTGCCGGCAGCCGCTCCGGCATCGATCACCACGCCCCCGGCGGATGCCTCGGCGCTCAGCGTCGCGGGCGCTGACGTCTATCTCGGCGAAACGGCGAACGGCGTCTGGTCGTCGAGCGGCACGGGCGAGCCCCTGCCCATCGCGAGCATCACCAAGCTCATCACCGCCCTGGTCATCCTCGATGCCTCCCCGCTCGCCTCCGCCGACGACCCGGGTCCCACCATCACTTTCAGCAAGGCCGATCACGACCTCTACGACCGTTACTACGTCCTCGGGGCGACGATCGCCCCCATGCCCACCGGCACCTCGATGTCGCTGCGCGATGCCCTGGCCGCCATGCTCATCCCCTCGGCCAGCAACTACGCCGATGCACTGTCCTCCCGGATCTTCGGGTCGCAGAACGCGTTCCTCGGCGCCACGCGAAACTGGCTTGCCGCCCACGGGCTGACCGGCACGACGATCACCGAGCCCACGGGCATCAGTCCCCGCAACACCAGCACACCCACCGATCTCCTCGCGATCGGCAAACTCGCCGCGGCGAACCCGGTCATCGCCCAGATCGTGGCGACTCCGTCGATCACGCTTCCCGGCGCCGGCCTGCTCCACAACACCAACGGCCTCCTCGGGACGACGGGGATCACGGGATTGAAGACGGGCACGTTGGGCGAGGGCACCTACAGCCTGCTGTACACCGCGAGTCTGGCCGTCGGCACGGCCGAGCCGCTCGCGGTGACCGGGGTCGTACTCGGGGGAGCGTCGCGCGAGTCGGTCAACGCCGGTGTGCTCGCGGTGCTCGACAGCATCCGCGCCGGGTTCCACCAGGTGCCGGTCGCGTCGGCAGGGCAGGAGGTGGGCACGATCACGACACCCTGGGGAGACAGCGCCCAGCTGCTCATCGACGAGGACGCGACGATCTTCACCTGGTCGGACACACCGGTCGTCGTGACGATGGACATCAAGACTCCGCCGACCTATCGCGACGGCACGGAGGTGGGAACCGTCACCTGGACCGCCGGCCCGAACACCGTCACCGCTGCAGTCACGATCTCGGGCACCATCGACCAGCCGACGGAGTGGTGGCGGCTGACGCATCCCTCCGAGCTCGGTGCGATGACGGAGACCGAGGGCTGAAGACACAGTCGGCGGAGCGGGCATACGCTGAACCCATGCAGCCTCTCGTCGCCCCTGCCGCCGCGCTGGCGCCGGAAGAACTCGTCCGCACTGCGCGGCATGCGGTCCTCACCGGCATCGGCGAGGAAGGCCAGCGCCGCCTGAGCGCGGCTCGTGTCACCGTCGTCGGCGCGGGCGGGCTCGGCTCCCCCGTGCTGCTCGCCCTCGCCGCCGCGGGGGTCGGCACGCTCACCGTGATCGACGACGACGTGGTGGAGCTCACCAACCTGCAGCGTCAGCTCGCCCATCGGGTGGAGGACATCGGTGTCGCGAAGACCGCATCCGCCGCGCGCGCGATCGCGTCTCTCGCCCCGCAGACCGTCGTGCACCCGGTGTTCGAACGCCTCGACAGCGCCAACGCCGAGCGGCTCCTCGCGGGCGCCGATCTCGTGGTCGACACGAGCGACTCGTTCGCGACCCGCCGGGATGTGGCCGCTGCGGCCGAGGAGCTCGGACTCCCGCTCGTGTGGGGTGCCGTGCAGGAGTGGCACGCGCAGGTCACTGTCTTCTGGTCGACCCCGCCGGAGGGAGAGTCGGTGGTGCTCGCGGACCTCTTCCCGCTGGGCACCGAGGGCGAGCCACCCAGCTGTGCCCAGGTCGGGGTGCTCGGGGCGCTGTGCGTGCAGGTGGGCGGGATGTTGGCCGGCGAGGTGATCAAGCTCGTCACCGGCGCCGGTGAACCGCTGCTCGGGCGGCTCGCGATGATCGATGCGCTGACCTCCCGGCAGCACGAGATCTCGATCCGCCCGGCATCCACAGCATCGGGGGTGTCGGCATGAGCGGCCGCCGCACGGTCGAGGAGCAGCTCTCCCGCGTGCTCGACGCGGTTCGCGTCGTCGAGCAGGTCACGCTCCCGGTGGCGGATGCCGCAGGACGCACACTCGCCGCACCCGCCGCGGCCGCCCACGACATCCCCCTGTTCGACAACTCCGCGATGGACGGGTTCGCGGTGCGCGGTGCGGACGTCGCGTCGGCCTCCGAGCAGAACCCGGTGACGCTGCGTGTGGTCGCCGACCTCCCTGCCGGCGTCGCCCTCGACCCGGCGCTCGGCCCTGGCGAAGCCGCCCGCATCATGACCGGTTCTCCCACGCCCACCGATGCCGACGTGATCGTGCCTTTCGAGGACACGGCCGGTGGTCTCGCCGACTCCCTCGGAGAGGTGACGGTGCTGCGCGCCCCCGCCAGGCCCGGCGTGTTCGTACGCCGGCGCGGCGCCGACCTGCACGCAGGCGATGAGGTCGTGCACGCGGGTGAACGCCTCGGGCCCTTCCAGCTCGCCGCAGCGGTCGCCGCGGGCGTCGAGGCGGTCTCGGTCACCCGTGCGCCCCGCGTGGTCGTGGTGTCGACCGGAAGCGAACTGCTCGGACCGGGAGACGCACCGGTGCGCGGGCGCATCCCCGACTCGAACGGCCCCCTGCTCCAGCAGCTGGTCGCCGACGCCAACGCCGAGGTCGTTCTGGTCGCGCGCGTTCCCGACGAGCCCGAGGCCGTCGGAGCCGTCACCGCCGAAGCCACGGCCCTCGGCGCGGACGTGATCGTCTTCACCGGCGGCGTGAGCGCAGGCGCCTACGAGCCCGTGCGCGGGGCCTTCGACGGCGGCGGACAGGTCGAGTTCAGCGCGGTCGCGATGCAGCCGGGCAAGCCTCAGGCCTTCGGGGTGCTCGAGGGTGGGTGCCTGGTGTTCGGCCTGCCGGGCAACCCCGTCAGCGTCGCCGTGTCGTTCGAGGTGTTCGTGCGACCCGCGCTGCTCGCGATGCAGGGACGGAGCGAGATCCACCGCCCGCATGCGCCGCTCACCGCGGATGCCTCGTGGACGCCTCCCCCTGGCCGCCGCCAGTATCTTCCCGCCGTCGTCGACCTCGCCGCGCGCACCGTGCGTCCGGCGACCGCGGGCGGATCGGGATCCCACCTCGCCGGAGGCCTCGCTCGCGCGCACGCGTTCGCGATCGTGCCGGCCGAGGTCGAGACGGTCGCCGTCGGCGACGTGATCGATGTCATGCTGGTCGGATGAGTTTCCCTCACCTCGACGCGGCCGGCCGCGCGCACATGGTCGACGTGACCGCGAAGCAGCCGACCGTCCGCACCGCCACCGCCCGCGGCTTCGTGCGCTGCAGCACCGATGTGATCGCCGCCCTGCGCGACGGGACGATGCCGAAGGGCGACGTGCTCGCCGTGGCACGCATCGCGGGTATCCAGGCGGCCAAGTCCACCCCTGCGCTGCTGCCGCTGGCGCACGTGATCGGGGTGCACCGGGCGAGCGTCGACCTCGAGATCGTCGACGACGGCGTGCGCATCGAGGCCACGGTGGGCACCGCCGATCGCACCGGTGTGGAGATGGAGGCGCTCACCGCCGTGTCGGTCACCGCTCTGGCGGTCGTCGACATGATCAAGGGCATGGACCGCGCCGTGGTGATCGAGGACGTGCGCATCGTGGCGAAGTCGGGTGGGCGCTCCGGCGACTGGGTGCGTCCCGGCGAAGCATCTCCCGGAGAGACCCACGCCGATGGAGACGCCCGATGACTCGGGTGCGCTACTTCGCCGCGGCCGCGGAGGCTGCCGGTGTCGACTCCGAGGAGCGCGCGGAGACGACACTCGTCGCGCTGCGCACCGCCGTGGTCGCCGAGCATCCGGCGCTGGCCGACATCCTTCCGCGCTGCGCCGTCATGGTCGATGGAGTGCGCAGCGACGACGACCTCGCCCTCGACGACGCCGAGCTCATCGACGTTCTCCCGCCCTTCGCCGGCGGCTGACCGCACGCGACCTGCCGCGTCTGCTGGTCACATGCATGACCGGGGGACACCTGCATGATCGCTGGGCGGCGTTTCCTCCGGCAGACGTCAAAAGCTCATGCAAGTGACGCGGCGGAGTCAGCCGCCGATGCCCTTCCACGACGAGGTCCCGTCGACCTCGAGCTGACGCTTCCACACGGGGAGGTCGCTCTTGATCGCCTCGATGACCGCTCGGCACACCTCGAACGCCTCGGCGCGGTGTTCGGAGGCGACCGCGATCACGACAGCCGCATCGCCCACATCGAGCCGCCCGATGCGATGACTCACCGCCACCACGGCAGGGGCTTCGGATCCGGCCCCCGCTTCGGCGGCGATGCTTCGCAGCGCGGCTTCGGCATCGGGATGGGCGCTGTACTCCAGCCCGACGACCGGCGTCTCGGCATCCGGGTCGTTGTCGCGCACCCGGCCGACGAAGGTGGTCACCGCGCCGAGTCGAGGGTCTTCGACCGCGGCGAGGTGCGCGTCGAGGTCGAGGCGCTCCTCCGTCACCGCAGCGATTCGTACGTCGTTCATGAGTGGTCTCCGCCCTCCACCTGGTCCAGGATGTGCCCGGCGACGCCGAGCACCACGGGTACGCCGGAGGCCACGGCTCGCGTGGATCCGGGCAGGTTCACCACGAGCATCCCCGCGGGATCGACGACGCCGGCGAGACCGCGCGACAAGATCGAGAGCGGGGTGTCGGCGAGTCCGCTGCGACGCAGCTCCTCCGCGATCCCCGGGATCTCCCTGGTGATCACGCGCCGGGTGCCCTCCGGCGTCAGGTCGCGCGGCCCGACACCGGTACCGCCGGTGGTCACGACCAGGCGGATGCCACGGGCGACGGCTCTGCGCAGGGCGTCCGCCACCGAATCGATCCCGTCCGCCACGATCTCGGCGTCGGGGCAGTGCCATCCCGCGTCACGCAGCAACCCCACGGCGATCGGACCTCCCCGATCCTCACGCTCCCCCGAGAAGGATCGGTCGGAAACCGTGATCACGAGTGCGGGGAGCGGGCCCATGGCTCCCACACTAGGCCCGCGAGGTCGGCTGTGCACCGGACTCAGTTGACCCGGATGAGCGAACGCTGCCATCCCGAAGATCCGTTCGGGGCGATGGGGGCGCGCTCCTCGATCTGCAGATCGCCGTTCTTGTTGACCGCGCGCACGGCGACGTAGTGCGTGCCAGGGGTGGCATCCCACTCCATGAACCACTGCACCCACGTGTCGTCGTTGATCGGAGCCGACAGCGTCGCCGGCATCCAGTCACCGTTGTCGATACTGACCTCGACGCGTTCGATCCCGACCGACTGGGCCCAGGCGACACCGGCGATCGGGATCTTCCCCGCCGCGACCGCCTCCCCGATCTTGGGAGTGTCGACGCGCGAGGCGAACTTGATCGGGGCCTCTGCGCTGTACCCGCGGGGCGTCCAGTACGCCTCGTCCTTGTCGAAGGTCGTGACCTTCAGCTCGGTGAGCCACTTGGTCGCCGACACGTAGCCGTAGAGCCCTGGCACCACCATCCGCACCGGGAAGCCGTGCTCGAGGGGCAGCGGCTCTCCGTTCATGCCGACCGCCAGGATCGCATCGAGGTTGTCGTCGGTGAGCGCCGAGAGCGGCGTGCTCGCGGTATAGCCGTCGACGCTGCGCGAGAGCACCATGTCGGCCCCGGATTTCACGCCCGCCTTCTTCAACACGTCGCGCAACGGCACTCCGAGCCACTTCGCGTTACCGACGAGCTCGCCGCCGACCTCGTTCGACACGCAGGTGAGCGTGATCGCGTACTCGTCGAGGCCCATGTCGAGGAGGTCCTGGAAGCTCATCTCCACGCGCTGGTCGACCATACCGTCGATCACGAGTCGCCAGGTGTCCGGGTCGATCGAGGGGACCGTGAGCGCGGTGTCGACGCGGTAGAAGTCCTTGTTGGGGGTGAAGAGCTTGCTGAGGCCCGGGATGTCGAGCTCCGCACCCTGCGGCACCGTGACCCTGGTCTTCGGGGTGGGGAGCTTGAGCGCGCTACGGATCGCCTCGACCGACGACACGGCCATGCTCACCGTCCGTGCCGTGATCCCCACGACCAGCGCGGATGCTCCGGCGAGCGCGGCGAGGACGAAGAATCGGCGTCGGTCGATGCCGGGTCGAGCGGGCTCGACATCCGCCGGCCCGACACCGCCGTCCTCCGACTCGGCGATTACCGCGCCGGAGTCATGGGCACCGGCGGCTTGCGCCCCGGCGGTGCTGCCGGCTTGCGCCCCGGCGGTTCGGCCGGCTTCCCCGACGGCAGTGCGGGCGTCCCTCCACCCGCGCAGACGGCGGCTGAGGAGCACGAGGATGATCGACCCGGCGACGGTTCCGAGCACCGGAGGCAGGAAGGCCAGGGGCGACACGGCCGCCCTGGTCACGATGGCGGCGGTGGAGAGCACCCCGGCGACGACGAGTGCGATCACGCCGAGCGGCGGGCGCACGAACTGCAGGATGCCGGCGATCGCCGAGGCGATGAGCACAGCGAGCCCGAGTCCAGCCAGCAGAGCGATCTTGTCGTACTCGCCGAAGGTGGCGATCGCGAACTCCTTGAAGGGCTGCGGCACGATGTCGATCACGAACCCGCCGACCGCGAGGATCGGGCTGGCGGCACGCGCGAAGAGCAGCGCGAACAGCTCGGCTGTGGCGAGGAACACCCCGCCGCCGATCACACCGGCCAGGGCCGCCCAGACGAGGAACCTCTTGCCACTGCGGCGTAGGGTGCGTCCGGGGTGGACTTCGGAGCCGGAGGCGGCGGGGGCGCGAGCTGGCGCTGCGGCACCCCGTGCGCCTCACGGTGCAGGCGCTCCATGCGGCTGTCGAGCTCCGACGCCGCTTCCGCCGCATCAGAGAGGCTGTCGACGAGGTGCGAGGGCACCTGGTTGGAGAACTTGTAGTAGATCTTGTGCTCGAGGCTCGCCCAGAAGTCCATGGCTATCGTGCGGAACTGCACCTCGACCGGCACCGAGAGCGCACCTGTCGACAGGAAGACGGGCACCTCGATGATCGCGTGCAGACTCTTGTAGCCGTTGGCCTTCGGGTGGGCGATGTAGTCCTTGACCGTGCGCACGGTGACGTCGTCCTGCGCGGTGAGCAGGTCGAACAGCCGGTATACGTCGGCGACGAAGCTGCAGGTCACGCGCACGCCGGCGATGTCGGTGATGTCGGCACGGATACGGTCGAAGTCGGGCTCGTCGATGCCCTTCCTGGCAAGCTTCTCGACGATGCTGTCGGGCGACTTCAGACGGCTCTTCACGTGCTCGATGGGGTTGTACGCGTGGTCGTGCGTGAACTCGTCTCGCAGGATCGAGATCTTCGTCTCGACCTCGCGCATCCCGAACTCGTACTCGCGCAGGAACCGCTGCAGCTCGTCGCGCAGCTCGCGGGCCTGGTTGATCGTGTCCTCGGTGACGTGAACGGTCGTCATGTTCTCGACGTTACGGCTTCGTGATCGGAAACCGCTGTGGATCCCCGATGTCCCTACGGTTCCCCTACAGCTGCCGTTCCCCCCGCGCATCGGCCCTCGCGTCGGTGAGGTGCTGGCCCGACAGGAGCCCGGGAAGGCCCCGGCCGAGGCGAGTGGTGAACAGCATCACGACCGCGACGAGGATCAGGACCGAGGAGGCGAGGTCGAACAGGTTGCCACCCAGGGCGAGCGCGCTGAGGCCGCCGATGCCACCGACCCAGCGCAGCAGGCGGGCGAGCGGGGCGGGCAGCCGCGAGCCCGCGTAGCGCAACTGCACGGCGAAGTCGCCGACCGAGCGTCCGGTCGCCAGGATCAGCACCAGGAACAGGCCGGCGGGGACGACGGCTCCTGCCGTGGAGGCGATCGACCCGTCGAGCACGGCCGCCCTGTCACGCACGACATACTCCAGCCACACCTGCACGGTCACGCCGATGCCGGTGCTCAGGAATCCGTAGGCGAGGGCGTCGCACAGCATGGCGAGGGCACGACGCCCTCGGGTGACCGGGCGCGGGCGGTCGGCATCGGGGCTCGCCTTCGCACCACGGAGTGTCCGCGGCACGACGAGCGCCAGCGTGCAGCCGACCACCGCACCCAGGGTGTTCGTCATCAGGTCGCCGACGTCGAAGAAACGGTAGGCACACGGGTAGATGCCCCACACCCCGGTCAGCTGCGTCGTCTCGACCAGCAGCGACAGCCCGAACCCGGCGGCGAGCGCGGTCACCACGCCGCGCCCCGCGAGCACGCGGACGAAGAAGCCGAGCGGGACGAACAGCAGCACGTTGAACACCAGCTGGAGCAGTGCCGGTTGACGAAGGGGGTTGCCCGGCGCCGCGAAGGCCTTCTGCACATCCCGCACGACCGACATCGGATCGGTGATCGCCCCGACGCAGCGGATCGTGTCGGGGTCGGGCAGCGGGAGCAGGGTGTAGGTCCAGATGGCCCAGAAGTAGATCAGCGCGGCGAGCCACAGCACGGTGCGACCGAGGCCGAGACGTCCGCGGCGGCGATAGCTGATCGCCACGAAGGGCACGAACAGGAGGATGCCGAAAGCCACCCCTATCGCGATCGCGATGAATCCGAGCAGCACCTGATCTTCCACCGCGTGCCAGTGTAGCTTTGCGCGTAAGGATTCCGTGAGGACCGCGCCATCCCACCGTAGGGATTCCGTGAGGATGGCGTGAGGATGCCATCAGGAGGCGTAGTGTCGCCGGACGTGTCAGACGAAAACAGGGAGGGCGCGGAAGCACCGCCGCGCGCCAAACGCATCCTCATCGGCGAACCGCTGACGAGCCAGCAGGTCGACGACCAGCTGCTCCCGAAGCGGATGGCTCTGCCGATCTTCGCGTCCGACGCCCTCAGCTCTGTGGCTTACGCCCCGCAGGAGCTCGTGATGATCCTGCTGATCGGCGGGCTCACCTTTCTGTCGTTCACGCCGCTCGTCGCGGGCGCCGTCGTGGTGCTGCTGGTCGTGGTCGTGCTCAGCTACCGCCAGCTCATCAAGGCCTATCCGTCGGGCGGCGGTGACTACGAGGTCGCGTCGAAGAACCTCGGCGAGATCCCCGGCGTGATCGTTGCTGCGGCCCTCCTGGTCGACTACGTGCTGACCGTCGCCGTGTCGGTCGCCTCCGGTGTCGACAACATCATCTCGGCGGTGCCCGGTCTCGACCCGTTCCGCGTGGAACTCGCCGTCGGCTTCGTGATCCTCATCATCGTGGTGAACCTGCGTGGCGTGCGCGAGGCGTCTCTGGTCTTTGCGATCCCGACGTACGTGTTCATCGGGTCGGTCGGCATCATGATCGTCACCGGACTCATCCGCACCTTCCTCGGCGATGCCCCCGTGGCCTCGAGCCACGATTTCAGCGTGCAGGCGGAGAGCCTCGGCCAGGCGGCCGTGATCCTGCTGATCCTGCGCGCGTTCTCGAGCGGATGCTCGGCCCTCACCGGTGTCGAGGCCGTCTCGAACGGGGTGCCCGCCTTCCGCGCCCCGAAGATCCGCAACGCCCAGTCGACCCTCGTGCTGATGGGCAGCATCGCCGCGTGCCTGTTCGCCGGTCTGACCGCGCTCGCCCTCATCACGGGTGTGCACTACGCCGAGAACCCGTGCGACCTGGTCGGCTTCGACTGCACGAACCCGCAGCCGAGCCTCATGGCGCAGATCGCCGCCGCGACGTTCGGCGGAGGCAGCATCCCCTTCTTCATCATCCAGGCCGCCACCGCGTGCGTGCTGCTGCTCGCGGCGAACACCGCGTTCAACGGCTTCCCGCTGCTGGGGGCCGTGCTCGCGCGTGACGGCTACGCGCCCAAGTCGCTCAACACCCGCGGCGACCGCCTGGTGTTCTCGAACGGCATGATCCTGCTCGGCATCGGCGCCATCGTGGTGCTCCTGGTGTTCCAGGCGAAGCTGACCACGCTGATCCAGCTGTACATCATCGGGGTGTTCGTGTCGTTCTCGCTCGGCCAGATCGGCATGGTGCGGCACTGGCGACGCGTGCTGCGCGGACCGACGGAGGACAAGGCCGGCCCGGGGATCGACGGCGCATCGGCCGCGGACCGCCGCTCGGCGAAGGTCGGGCTCATCATCAACTCCACCGGTGCCGTGATGACCGTGCTGGTGCTCGTCATCGTGACGATCACGAAGTTCACGCACGGTGCGTATCTGGTGTTCTTCGCGATCCCGATCCTCGCCTTCCTGATGCTGGGCGTGAAGCGGTACTACCGCGATGTCGAACACGAGATCGCGATCGACGACACCACGAAGTTCGGCGCGACCGGCGACCTGGCGATCGTGCTCGTCAACCGTCTGCAGAAGCCCGTCGTGAAGGCCATCGACTACGCGATCGCGGCGAAGCACGGCAAGACCCTCGCGGTGCACGTGGCCGTGGCCTCCGACGACGCGGCGCAACTGCAGAAGGACTGGGCCGACCATCTGGTGCCGATCCCGCTCGTGATCGTCGAGTCGCCGTATCGCTCGTTCGCGCAGCCGGTGACGCAGTTCATCAAGCAGTACCGCGAGAAGCACGGCTCGTCCGTCGTGACCGTGTACCTGCCGCAGTACATCGTGGGCCACTGGTGGGAGTCGTTCCTGCACAACCGTCGCGCCCGCCGGCTCGCCAACCAGCTCATGCTCGTGCACGGGGTGTCGATCACACTGGTCCCGTGGCTGCTCGACTCGTCGGAGCTCATCTACGGTCGCCGCTCCCGTCCGCTGCCCGGTCAGGAGCGGGGCGGTCGCCCGGTGGTCGTCAGCGGTCGGCGTGCGCACCGTCCCGCTGGTCCGCCCCAGGACGGCGTGCCCGAAGCGTGAACTCTTCGGGGCGGATCGCGCAATACAGAGTATGAGCACTCTCGACGACGCGATCTTCCGCCCGGCCCTCGACCCTGCCTCGGTTTCGCTACCGAAGACGACCTCGGTGGATCTCACCTGGCTCTGGGCCGACCTGGGCGCGAAGCCCGAACAGCGCTGAACGCCCTCAGGCTACGTCGAGCACGGCACCCAGGATGACGGCGGCCTCGGAGAAGCGGGCAGGGTCGGCGTTGGCATAGTTGAGTCGCACGTAGGAACCGGACGGTTCGGCCGGGAACCACTCCGACCCCGGCGCGATGATGAGCCCGCGCACCTCGCACTCGCGCACGACCTGCACGACATCCGTCCCGTCGGGCAGCCGTACCCACAGGTTGAGGCCGCCCGCCGGAACGCCCTCGACGTGCGCGGAGGGTGCGTGCGTCGCCAGGCTCGCGAGCAGCAGGTCGCGGCGCGCGCGCAGGTGCTCCCGGAATCCGCGGAGGTGCGTGCGCCACGCGGGCTGGGTGACCACGTCGAGCGCGGCGGCCTGCAGCAACCCGCTCACGTACATGGACTCGGCCGCCCGATCGGCGAGGATGCGATCCCGTGCCGGGCCGCGCGCGATCACGGCGGCGACGCGCAGGGCGGGCGAGGCGCTCTTGGTGAGCGAGCGCAGGTAGACCACGTGGCCGTCGTCGTCGGACGCGACGATCGGACGCGGGTCGGCATCGATCCCCAGGTCGTGCGCCCAGTCGTCTTCGATCAGGAAGGCTCCGTGGCGGCGGACCGTCTCGAGCACGGCCTCCCGCGTGGCAAGCGGCCACTGCGCCCCGGTCGGATTCGCGAACGTCGGCTGCGCGTAGAACGCCCGAGCCCCGGTCTGCGCGAACGCCCGCTCGATGTCGTCGGGATCGGGGCCGTGCGCGCCGGAGGGGATCGGCACCAGCGTCACACCGGCCTGCGCCGCGGCGAGCAGCGCGCCCCAGTACGTCGGCGACTCGATCAGCAGCGGTTGCCCGACGCCCACGACCGCGCGGAAGATCGAGCTGAGCCCGCTCTGGCTTCCCGAGATGATGAGCGCGTCCCGCGCGGAGGCCGGGGTGATGCCGACGGGAGCGGCGGATGCGAGCTCGCCGGCGAACCAGGCCTGCAGCTCCGGAAGACCCGCAGCGGGGGAACGGGTCAGTGCCGCGTCCGAGCGAGCCGCGCGCACGAGCGCCTGCCGCACGAGCCGCTCCGGCAACAGGTCGACCGCGGGATAGCCCGAGTGCATACCGATCGCGTCGGGGGCGACAGTGCGCTGCGTCGACGACAGGCCGATGAGGCCCGTGGGCGCCGTGCCGAGGGCAGCCGTCTGCCAGCCGTAGTCGACCGAGCGGGCACGCGGTACGGCACGAACGAACGTCCCCGCTCCGGGTCGCGACTCGACCAGGCCGAGTCGGACGAGCTGCTGCATCGCCTTCTGCACCGTCACCGGGCTCGCCCCGTACTCGGCCATGAGGGCCCGGTTCGATGGCACCCGTGCACCGGGCGACGCCGAGGCGATCCACGCGCGCACGCCGGCGACGATGCGGTCACTGCTATCCTGACTCATGAAAGTAGACAGTAGCGTTATCGCCTCGCGATCGACAGTGCTATCGACGCGCGACGGCCTGTGGTGGGGGCTCCTGGGCGTTCTCGCCTTCTCCTTCACCCTCCCGTTCACGCGCATCGCGATCGGCGGGCTCACCCCGCTCTTCATCGGATCCGGCCGCGCGGTCATCGCCGCCCTCCTCGCCGGGATCGCCCTGGCCGCGACCCGCCAGCGGACACCGACCGGACGGCAATGGGCACGCCTCGCGATCGTCGCCGGCGGAGTGGTGGCCGGGTTCCCCCTGCTCACCTCCTTCGCGATGACCACGACCCCCGCCAGCCACGGCGCCGTCGTGATCGGCCTGCTTCCCGCCGCGACCGCGGTCGCCGTGGTGCTCCGCACCGGGGAACGCCCCGCCCGATCCTTCTGGGTGTTCGCGCTCCTCGGCGCCGTCGCCGCGGTCGCCTTCGCCGCACTGCAGAACGGCGGGCTCGGCTCCCTCACCGGAGCAGACCTGCTGCTGTTCGGTGCCGTCGTCGCCGCGGCGATCGGATACGCGGAGGGAGGACTGCTCGCCCGCGAGCTCGGCTCCTGGCAGACCATCTCCTGGGCGTTGATCGTCGCTGCTCCGCTGATGGCCGTGCTGACCGTGGTGGCAGCGGTCCAGCAGCCTCCTGCAGCGACCCCCGTGCAGTGGCTGGCGTTCACGTACCTCGCCGCGGTGAGCATGTTCCTCGGCTTCTTCGCCTGGTACCGCGGTCTCGCGATCGGGCCGATGGCACAGGTGAGCCAGATCCAGCTCGTCCAGCCCGTGATGAGCATCGCCTGGGCTGCACTCCTGCTGCACGAGCCGATCGGCTGGGCCACCGCGGTCGGCGGATTCACCGTGATCGCGTGCGCCGCGCTCGCGGTGCGCACCCGCCTGATCGGTCACCCGACAACCACCCGCCGCACGCCCACGCCCCACACGAAGGAGTCCTGATGCGTCACACACCCCGCTACCTGATGACCGACCCCGTCGAGGTGAAGCGCCTGATCCGCGGCAACCCCTGGGCGACGTTCGTCTCCCCGACGACCACGGGACTCATCGCCTCGCACTACCCCGCGCTGCTGGTCGAGGACGAGGACGACATCGTGATAGCGAGCCACTTCGGACGGCCGGATGAGCAACTCCACGAACTCGGTCGGCACGAGATACTCGTGATCATCCAGGGACCGCATGACTACGTGTCGCCGAGCCTCTACGCGCCCGGCGACCTGGTGCCGACCTGGAACCACGTCACCGCGCACCTCTACGGCATCCCCGAGATCCTCAGCGAGGAGGAGAACTACGCCATGCTCACGCGCCTGACCGACCACTTCGAGGACCACCGGGCGCACGGCCGCCACCTGTCGGAAGACGAGGAGGGCACACGACGAGCGGCGAAGGGGACGGTCGGTCTGCGGATGCGCGTCGCCCGGTTCGACGCCCGCGCCAAACTCAGCCAGAACAAGTCACCTGAGGTGCGAGAGCGCATCACCGCGCAGTTCACCGAGACCAACGCGGCCCTCGCAGCCGAGATGCGTCGGGTCGGCGAGGCTCCCCGCTGACCGGGTCGTGACACTAGTCACCCCAGCCGGTGGCACGATGTCGACCCTGAGCCTGACGCGGCAGGTGAGCGGGCTAGCCCGCGACCAGCATCAGCACGAGCACCGCGGCGAGCACGGTCGGGACGGCGGCCACCACGCCCCACAGCATGAAGCGGCTCCACCGGATCGTCACGCCCAGCGCGACGATCCGGTTGTGCCAGAGCAGCGTCGCGAGCGATGCCCACGGGGTGATGAGCGGGCCGATGTTCACGCCGATCAGCAGGGCCATCAGGGCGACGGGATCACCGGCGGCAGGCTCGAGCACGAGGTACGCCGGGAGGTTGTTGATCGCGTTGGCGCTCACGGCCCCGAGCGCGGCCAGCCGGAACAGGTCGCCGGGAGAGTCGCCGCTCGCGGTGGGCGAGGTCAGGAAGTCGAGCAGCCCCTGCGCGTGCGCGGCCTCGACCAGCACGAACAGCGACGCGGCGAGCGCGATCGCCTGCCACGGGACGAGCGAGAGCCGCAGGGCGCGGCGTCGACGGACGGCGAAGAGCACGATCAACGCGAGAGCCGCGACCGTGGCCGGGATCCACACGTCGTGGGTGAGCGCGAGCAGCGGCATCAGCACGAGGAGGATGCCGGTGGCGCTCCAGAACAGCGTCGGATCGGCCGGCCGCCGCGGCACGGGCGTCTCATACGCACCGAAGACCGTGCGCCGATGCAGGACGGTGAGGATCGCGACCGGCACCAGGATCCCCACGAGCGTGGGCGCCCAGCTCAGCGCGATGAACGCCCCTGGCCCTTCCCCCATGGCGGGCGCGGCGAGCAGGTTCGTGAGGTTCGAGACCGGCAGCGCGAGAGATGCCGTGTTGGCGAGCCAGACGGTGGCCAGGGCGAACGGCAACGGGGAGACGCCGATGCTCTGCGCCAGCACGACGACCACCGGGGTGACGATCACGGCAGTGGTGTCGAGCGAGAGGAACACGGTGCTCACCACGGCGAGCACGACCACCAGCGCCCACAGCACGGCGACGCGGCCCCGGCCCCAGCGTGCGAGACGCTGGGAGACGACGTCGAACACCGCCGCGTCGCGGGCGAGCTCGGCGACGATCGTGATCGCGACGACGAACCCCAGCACGGGTGCGATCCGTTCGCCGAGCGCACCGGCATCGGCCCGCGGCAGGAACCCCGTGAGCACGCACACGAGCGCCGCGACCACGAGGGCGGCGACGATCCACGTCCCGGTCCCGATGCGCATCCTTCTGATTCCCACCTCGTGAGCATAGGGCCCAACCGTGAGCAACCCGCATGCATCGGGGCGGAGGGCGTAGGGGAAGCGTGAGGATCGCGGCGATGGGGGCCGTGCGGGAGTTGTATCGGATCCGTGCTCGACATCATCTACATCGCGCTGACTCTCGCGCTGTTCGCCCTCGTCTCCCTGGCGGCCAAGGGGGTGGAGCGACTGTGATCGTCTTCGAGATCCTCGCGGCCGCCCTCGCGGTCGCCGCCGTCGTCTACCTCGTGGTGGCGCTCGTCGCCCCGGAGAGGTTCTGATGGACGCGACGATCGGGTTCGGCATCCTGCAGGTCGCGGCCGTCGTGGTCGTGCTCGTGCTCCTCTACCGCCCCCTCGGCGACTACATCGCCCACGTCTACACCTCGGCACGCGACCTGCGGGTCGAGCGCGGCGTCTACCGGCTGATCGGGGTCGACTCGTCGTCCGAGCAGACCTGGCGCGCCTATGCCCGCAGCGTGCTGGCGTTCTCGGTCGTCGGGGTGCTCCTCGTCTACGGGCTTCAGCGGCTGCAGGCCTTCCTGCCGCAGTCGCTCGGGCTCCCGGCTGTGCCGGAGGGGCTGTCGTTCAACACCGCGGCCTCCTTCGTCGCGAACACCAACTGGCAGTCGTACTCCCCCGAGCAGACGATGGGCTACACCGTGCAGCTCGCTGGTCTCACGGTGCAGAACTTCGTCTCGGCCGCGGTCGGTCTCACCATCGCGATCGCCCTCATCCGCGGTCTCGCCCGCCGGGGTTCGACCACGATCGGCAACTTCTGGGTCGATCTGATCCGCGGTCTCGGCCGCATCCTCCTCCCGATCGCCCTGATCGGCGCCGTGGCCCTGCTCGCGGGCGGCGTGATCCAGAACTTCGCCGGTTTCACCGACGTCACCACGGTGTCGGGCGGCACGCAGACCATCCCCGGCGGCCCTGTCGCCTCGCAGGAGGCCATCAAGCTGCTCGGCACCAACGGCGGCGGCTTCTTCAACGCCAACTCCGCGCACCCGTTCGAGAACCCGACCGGCTTCACGAACCTGCTGCAGGTGCTGCTGATCCTCGTGATCCCGTTCGCACTGCCCCGCACGTTCGGCCGCATGGTCGGCGATCATCGTCAGGGCTACGCGATTGCCGCGGTCATGGGCACGATCTTCCTCGTCTCGACCTTCGCCCTCTCGGCGCTCGAGCTCGCGGGCCGCGGTACGGCGCCCGAGCTCGCCGGGGCCGCGATGGAGGGCAAGGAGGTGCGCTTCGGCATCCTGGGTTCGACCCTGTTCGGCAGCGCGAGCACCCTCACCTCGACGGGCGCCGTCAACTCGATGCACGACTCGTACACGGCGCTCGGCGGCATGATGCCGATGCTGAACATGATGCTCGGCGAGGTCGCTCCCGGTGGCGTCGGCTCGGGCCTGTACGGCATGCTCGTGCTCGCGATCATCGCGGTGTTCGTCGGCGGACTGCTGGTCGGGCGCACCCCGGAGTATCTCGGCAAGCGGATCGGGCCGCGGGAGATCAAGCTCGCGAGCCTGTACATCCTGGTGACGCCGACCCTGGTGCTGGTCGGCACCGCGATGAGCTTCGCGATTCCCGGCATCAGGGAGGACGTGGAGTCCACCAGCATCCTGAACCCCGGGGTGCACGGCATGAGCGAGGTGCTCTACGCCTTCACCTCGGCGTCGAACAACAACGGCTCCGCTTTCGCCGGACTCACCGCGAACACCCCGTGGTTCAACACCGCCCTCGGCATCGCGATGCTGCTCGGCCGGTTCCTGCCGATCGTGCTCGTGCTGGCCCTCGCCGGCTCGTTCGCGGCGCAGGAGCGCATCCCCGCCACCTCCGGCACCCTGCCGACGCACCGACCCCAGTTCGTCGGTCTGCTCCTCACCGTGACGGTCGTCGTCACCGCGCTCACCTACTTCCCTGTGCTCGCACTGGGCCCGCTCGCTGAAGGACTCGTCTGACCATGACCCTCATCACCACCCCCGCGGAATCCTCCTCCGAACAACAGGATGCTGCGGCATCCGCCCCCACCGCACCGCGCTCCTTCGGCTGGTCGCAGCTCGTGCAGGCCCTTCCCGGCGCCGTGCGCAAGCTCAACCCGGCAGCTCTCGTGCGCAACCCCGTCATGCTCCTGGTCTGGGTCGGCGCCGCGTTCACGACGGTGCTCGCGATCGCCGAGCCGTTCGTGGGCGGCCCGGCGGACTCCGGCGGCACCCCGGTGCCCGCGCCCTTCACCTGGGGCATCGCCATCTGGCTGTGGCTGACGGTGCTGTTCGCGAACGTCGCCGAGTCTGTCGCCGAGGGCCGCGGCAAGGCGCAGGCCGCAAGCCTGCGCAAGACCCGCACCAGCACGATGGCCCGGCGCGTGGTCGGCTACGACGGCACGGCGGATGCCGCGGCCGAGCACGCAGCGACCGCCCAGGTCTCGTCGGCCGAGCTGCAGCGCGACGACATCGTGATCGTCACGGCGGGCGAGCTGATCCCCGGCGACGGTGACATCGTCTCGGGCATCGCCACCGTCGACGAGTCGGCGATCACGGGCGAGAGCGCTCCAGTGATCCGAGAGTCCGGTGGCGACCGCAGTGCGGTGACCGGTGGCACCCGGGTGCTGTCGGACCGGATCGTGGTGCGCATCACCTCGAAGCCGGGCGAGACCTTCGTCGACCGCATGATCGCGCTCGTCGAAGGTGCCAGCCGTCAGCGCACTCCCAACGAGGTCGCGCTGAACATCCTGCTCGCGAGCCTGTCGATCATCTTCGTGGTCGTGGTGCTGGCCCTGAACCCGATCGCGTCGTACGCCGCCTCCCCCGTCAGCATCCCGGTGCTCATCGCCCTGCTCGTCTGCCTGATCCCGACCACCATCGGGGCGCTGCTCTCGGCCATCGGCATCGCCGGCATGGACCGGCTCGTGCAGCGCAACGTGCTCGCGATGTCCGGTCGTGCGGTCGAGGCCGCGGGAGATGTCACCACCCTGCTGCTCGACAAGACGGGCACCATCACGTACGGCAACCGCCGGGCGCACGAGGTGCTGGCTCTTCCGGGTGTCGATGCAGACGAGCTGCTGCGCGTCGCGGCGCTGTCGTCTCTTGCGGACCCCACCCCAGAGGGTGCCTCGATCGTCGAACTCGCGGCCGCGCAGGGCATCCGGGTGATCGCCCCCGATGACGCCGTTGTCGTTCCGTTCACGGCACAGACCCGTATGTCGGGCCTCGACCTGGCCGACGGCACGCAGATCCGCAAGGGTGCCGGCTCCGCTGTCCGCGCCTGGCTCGGACTCGACGGCGACGACCTCGAACTCACGAGTCGCACCGACGCCGTGGCCGAGAGCGGCGGCACTCCTCTCGTCGTCGCGGTGAAAGGCCCTTCGAGCGCCCGCATCCTCGGCGTCGTGCACCTCAAGGACATCGTGAAGGACGGCCTGCGCGAGCGCTTCGACGAGCTGCGGGCGATGGGCATCCGCACCGTCATGATCACGGGCGACAACCCGCTCACGGCCGCCGCCATCGCGAAGGAGGCCGGTGTCGACGACTTCCTCGCCGAGGCCACCCCCGAAGACAAGCTCGAGCTCATCCGGCGGGAGCAGGAAGGAGGACGCCTGGTCGCGATGACCGGTGACGGCACGAACGACGCCCCCGCCCTCGCGCAGGCCGATGTCGGCGTCGCGATGAACACCGGCACCTCGGCGGCGAAAGAGGCGGGCAACATGGTCGACCTCGATTCCGACCCCACCAAGCTCATCGACATCGTGCGCATCGGGAAGCAGCTGCTCATCACGCGCGGAGCGCTCACCACGTTCTCGCTCGCGAACGACATCGCCAAGTACTTCGCGATCATCCCGGCGATGTTCATGGGGGTCTTCCCCGGACTCGCGGCCCTGAACATCATGCAGCTGCACTCGCCGGCCTCCGCTGTCACCAGTGCGATCATCTTCAACGCGATCGTGATCGTGTTCCTGATCCCGCTGGCCCTGCGAGGGGTGAAGTACCGCCCGGCGAGCGCCTCGCAGATCCTGCAGCGCAACCTGCTGATCTACGGTCTCGGCGGTGTGATCGCCCCGTTCATCGGCATCAAGCTCATCGACCTCGTGATCAGCCTCATCCCGGGCTTCTGACCCCGGCTCTGAAACGGAATCCAGAACATGTCATCCACTCGCACCACGCTCCGCACCACCGGAGTCGCCCTCCGCGCGATGGTGGTCCTCACCCTCGTGCTCGGCGTCGGCTACACACTCCTGGTCACCGGCATCGGCCAGCTCCTGCTTCCGTGGCAGGCCAACGGCTCGCCGCTGCCCGACGACAAGGGCAGCTCGCTGATCGGCCAGTCCTTCACAGACGCAGACGGCGAGGCGCTCCCGGAGTACTTCCAGTCACGCCCCTCCGCCGCGGGCGACGGATACGACGGAGCCGGCTCCAGCGGCAGCAACCTCGGGCCGGAGAACCCCGACCTCGTGACCGCCATCGCCGAACGCAAGGCTGCGATCGCGGAACGCGAGGGCGTCGACCCGTCGGAGGTGCCGGCCGACGCGGTCACGGCATCCGGCTCGGGGCTCGATCCGCACATCAGCGTCGCGTACGCGCTGCTGCAGGTGCCGCGCGTCGCCGACGCCCGCGGACTCTCCGAACAGGAGGTGCGCGACCTCGTGGAGTCTAGGATTCAAGGGCGGGATCTGGGATTCCTCGGCGAGGAGCGCATCAACGTCGCCGAACTCAACCTCGCGCTCGATGACCGGGAGGGCGAATGACCGCAGCACCTCTTCGTCGAGCCCAGGGCCACCAGCGCCGGGGGCGGCTCCGAGTCCTGCTCGGAGCCGCCCCCGGCGTCGGCAAGACCTACGAGATGCTCGCCGAGGGACGGCGGATGCTCGACGAGGGCCACGATGTCGTGATCGCGATCGTGGAGACGCACGAGCGCGCCGCGACACAGGCGCAGACTGCGGGGCTCCCCGAGGTTCCACGGCGGGTCGACCTGCACCGCGGAGTCGCGCTGACCGAGCTCGACGTGGACGCCGTGCTCGACCGCGCGCCCGAGATCGCCCTCGTGGACGAGCTGGCGCACACGAACGCCCCCGGCTCCCGCAACGCGAAGCGCTGGCAGGACGTGGACGAGCTGCTGGACGCGGGCATCGACGTGGTGACCACGGTCAACGTGCAGCACATCGAGTCGCTCAACGCGGTGGTCGAGAAGATCACCGGCATCGCACAGCAGGAGACGATCCCGGACGCCGTGGTCCGTGCCGCCGATGAGATCGAGGTCGTCGACCTCGCCCCGCAGACCCTGCGCGATCGCCTGTCGGCAGGACTCGTGTATCCCGCCGAGCGGATCGATGCCGCCCTGTCGAACTACTTCCGCCTCGGCAACCTCACCGCACTGCGCGAGCTGGCCCTGCTCTGGCTCGCCGACGAGGTCGACAGCGCGCTGCGCAGCTACCGTGCCGAGCAGGGCATCGAGGGCACATGGCAGGCCAGGGAGCGCGTGGTCGTCGCCCTGACCGGAGGGCCAGAGGGCGAGACCCTCCTCCGCCGTGGAGCCAGGATCGCGGCCCGCTCCGCCGGTGGGGAACTGCTCGCCGTGCACATCTCCGCGCAGGACGGTCTGCGCGACGAGACGCCCGGTGCCCTCGCCGCACAGCGCACCCTCGTGGAATCGCTCGGCGGCACCTATCACCAGGTCGTCGGCGACGACATCCCTGCCACGCTCGTCGAGTTCGCACAGGGCGCCGACGCCACTCAGCTCGTGATCGGCGTCAGCAGACGCAGCCGACTGGCCGCCGCTCTCACCGGTCCCGGCATCGGCTCGGAGGTCATCCGGCGCTCCGGCGACATCGACGTGCACATCGTCACCCATGCCGCGGCGGGCGGGCGGATGGTGCTCCCGCGCATCAAGGGCGGGGCTCTGGGCTGGCGGCGGCAGCTGCTGGGGTTCGGCGTCGCCCTGGTGTTCGGTCCGATCCTGTCGTGGATCATGTACACGTATCGCAGTCCCGAGTCGATCACCGCCGAAGTGCTCGCCTACCAGCTGCTCGTGGTCGTGGTCGCCCTCATCGGCGGCATCCGTCCCGCGGTGTTCGCCGCCGTGCTCTCGGGCATCACCCTCGACTTCCTCTTCGTCGCGCCGCTCTTCACGATCACGATCGCGCACCCGCTGCACGTGCTGGCTCTCGCGCTCTACGTCGTGATCGCGATCCTGGTCAGCATCATCGTCGACCAGGCTGCCCGTCGAGCCCGCACCGCCCAACGTGCGGCCGCCGAAGCCGAGCTGCTCGCCGCCGTCGCCGGCAACGTGCTGCGCGGTGACAATGCGGTGCTCGCCCTGGTCAGCCGCACCCGAGAGGCGTTCGGCCTGAGCGGCGTGCGCCTGCTCGCACCGGATGGCGAGGTGCTGGCGAGCGACGGCGAGCCCGTGGCCGACGGACGCGCCACGACCATCCCGGTCGGAGTGGTCACCGGCGGGGGTCCCCGTGCGGTGCTCGAACTGAACGGAGAGCCGCTCGCCGGTCCCGAGCGTCGGCTGCTGGATGCGATCGTCGCCCAGCTCGCCGCCGCGATCGAGCACACCGATCTGCGGGCCACCGCCAGAGAAGCCGAGGCTCTGGCCGAGACCGATCAGGTGCGCAGCGCTCTGCTGTCGGCCGTCAGCCACGATCTGCGGCGTCCGCTCGCCTCCGCGGTCGCCGCGATCGGTGGCCTTCGCGGTGCCCACGGACTCTCGGAGTCCGACCGCGCCGAGTTGCTCGCGACCGCCGACGAGAGCCTCGCGACGCTGTCGACGCTCGTCACGGATCTGCTCGACGTGAGCCGCGTGCAGGCCGGAGTGCTGGCGGTCTCATCGTCCAGGATGGACGCTGCCGGCATCGTGCTCGCAGCCGTCGACGAGCTGGGTCTCGGTCCGTCCGACGTCGAGCTGGCCCTCGACCCCGATCTGCCCCCGCTGCACGCCGACCCTGTGCTGCTGCTTCGCGTGCTGGTCAACGTGATCGCCAACGCCCACCGGCACGCCCCCGACGACTCACGCATCATCGTCTCCACGAGCGCTCTCGGCGACCGCGCCGAGATCCGGATCATCGACCGTGGGGAAGGCGTCTCGCCCGAGCGACGCGACCGCATCTTCCAGCCGTTCCAACGCTTCGGCGACACTGACAACACCACGGGACTCGGTCTGGGACTCGCCCTGTC
Organism: Microbacterium sp. CCH5-D1; assembly: GCF_001557335.1. NCBI lineage: Bacteria > Bacillati > Actinomycetota > Actinomycetes > Micrococcales > Microbacteriaceae > Microbacterium > Microbacterium sp. CCH5-D1. The sequence continues at coordinate 13,915 of NZ_LSJW01000128.1, read as the reverse complement.
GCGCGGGTTCACCGAGGGCATGGGCGGTACCCTGACACCCGAGGACACCCCCGGCGGCGGCCTCACGATGGTCATCTCCCTGCCGCTGGCCGCAGGATCCCGCGACATGGAAGGCACGGAGTGAAGCTCCTCATCGCCGACGACGATCCGCAGATGGTCCGCGCCCTGCGGATCACCCTCGCCGCCCACGGCTACGACGTGGTGGTCGCCCCCGACGGAGCGGCCGCGATCGCCGCAGCCGCTCAGACCCATCCGGATCTCATCATGCTCGATCTCGGCATGCCCCGCCTCGACGGCATCGAGGTCATCCAGGCGCTTCGCGGATGGACCAACGTGCCCATCATCGTGGTGTCGGGACGCACGGGGTCCGCCGACAAGGTCGAGGCACTCGACGCCGGTGCCGACGACTTCGTGACCAAGCCCTTCCAGGTGGACGAGCTGCTGGCACGCCTGCGGGCGCTGTCACGACGGTCTGCTCCGGCGGGCGGCGAGTCCACGGTGGCTTTCGGCGATGTGGTGGTCGACCTCTCGACCAAGACCGTCACCCGCGGCGGCACGAGGGTGCACCTCACGCCGACCGAGTGGCGCATGCTGGAGCACCTGTCCCGGCACCCGGGCGCACTCGTCACCCGCCAGGATTTGCTCAAGGAGATCTGGGGCAGTGAGCAGGTGTCCGACTCCGGCTACCTGCGCCTGTACATGTCGCAGCTGCGCAAGAAGCTGGAGCAGGAGCCGGGTGCTCCGGTGCATCTGCTCACCGAATCGGGCATGGGCTACCGGCTCGTGCTCTGAGCCCCAGCGCTCCGGATGCGCGACCGGCGCACGACCGCCGCGACCCCGGTGAGCACGAGCAGCACGGCCACGATGATCGCGGCGATCGCCGTCGCGGTGCTCTCGGGCTCTCCCGTGAGGCGACCGACCGCGAGCCAGGCGAGACCCCAGGCCGTCGCGAGGGCAGGAGCGATGCGTCCGGTGGCCCACGCCGCGGCAGCCCCGATCACCAGGACCACGATGAGCACGGCGATGGCCCAGGCATCCGCTGCCTGCGCCCAGCTCTCCGGAGCGATCTGCGTGAACCACGCGGCCGTGTTCGCCACCGTCGCGATGGTGACCCAACCGAAGTGCAGGCCGTTCGCGCCGTCGGTGAGGATGCGGTCGGCGAGGTTCCGGGAGGGAAAGCGGCCGAGCAGCACGATCACCCGCGCGAGCACGGCCAGGAGCGCCGCGATCACGACGACCGTGAGCCACAGCGTCAGGAACCGTGCGGTCACCAGCCACAGCCCGTTCAGCACCATCGAGGCGGCGATCCACCCGCCCACGGCCTGCTGACGCGGATCCTGCCGCTGAGCGGGGAGCGCCTGCCACACCGTGTAGGCGATCAGCCCGAGGTAGATCAGCGACCAGATCGAGAATGCGGGCCCCGCCGGCGCGAGGTACGAGCCCTGAGCCGAGAGCGCCCCGTCCTGCAGATCGTCGACGGACGCGCCGCCGAATGCTCCGGCCCCGACAGCGGCCGCGATCACCATGAATGTCGCCGCCGCGATGATCAGCGCCTGACGACCGATGCCCTTCGTGCGTGATTCCATGCCCCGAAGGCTACGGCTGTCCTTCCTCGGTCGCACCGGCCTTGACAGAGGTGCGCCGTTTCGCTAACCAGGTTAGCCAAAATATGGATGATGCGCCGGGCGAGAGTTCAGGAGCGGGCGAAAGCCGCGTCGATCAGCACCTCGGCCGCACCCCGCGCCTGTGCGGCGACGGCCGGATCGGCCGAGATCGCCGCGGTACTCTGCGCTCCTTCGGCAAGGATCGACAGCTGCGCGGCGAGCGCGGGCGGAGCTCCGGTGTCGGCGACGAGGCCGGCCATGTACTCCTGGAATGACGCCTTGTGCGCCCGCACGATCTCCGCGACCTCCGCATTGGTGCCGCCGAGTTCGCCGAACGCATTGATGAAGGCGCATCCACGGAAGTCGTCGGCGCAGAACCAGTTCTCGAGGTACCCGTAGACGGCCAGGATGCGCGCACGGGGGTCATCCCCCGCATCCGACACCGCCCCCGAGAGGCCGGACTCCCACTCCGCGTGCTTGCGCGCCAGCACGGCCGCGACGATGTCGCTCTTGGCAGGGAAGAGCGCGTAGAGGCGGCGCAGCGACACGCCGGCGGCCGAGCGCAGCTCGTCCATGCCCACAGCGGCGTAGCCCTTGCGGTAGTAGAGCTCCTCCGCGGCGGACAGGATGCGCTCGCGAGCCTCGTCTTCGGTCATGTCCAGAAGTCTACTTGACACGAGAACGAACGTTCTCTAGATTGAGGACATCGAGCGAGAACGACCGTTCTCACCGGAACCGAAAGGATCAGGACCATGGGCTACATCACCGTCGGAAACGAGAACAGCACCGCGATCGAGCTCTACTACGAAGACCAGGGAGCCGGTCAGCCCGTCGTCCTGATCCACGGCTACCCGCTCGACGGGCACAGCTGGGAGCGCCAGACCCGCGAACTCCTCGCCCAGGGCTACCGCGTCATCACCTACGACCGCCGCGGATTCGGCCAGTCCTCAAAGGTGAACTCCGGCTACGACTACGACACGTTCGCCGCCGACCTGAACACCGTGCTCGAGACCCTCGACCTGCGCGACGTCGTGCTCGTCGGCTTCTCGATGGGCACCGGCGAGCTCGCCCGCTACGTCGCCCGCTACGGGCACGACCGCGTCGCCAAGCTCGCCTTCCTCGCCTCGCTCGAGCCGTTCCTCGTGCAGCGCGACGACAACCCCGAGGGCGTGCCGCAGGAGGTCTTCGACGGCATCGAGGCCGCGGCGAAGGGCGATCGCTTCGCGTGGTTCACCGACTTCTACAAGAACTTCTACAACCTCGACGAGAACCTCGGCTCGCGCATCAGCGAGCAGGCCGTGACCGGCAGCTGGAACGTCGCGATCGGCAGCGCGCCCGTGGCTGCCTACGCCGTCGTGCCCGCCTGGATCGAGGACTTCCGCTCCGACGTCGAGGCTGTGGCTGCGGCCGCGAAGCCCACGCTCATCCTGCACGGCACGAAGGACAACATCCTCCCGATCGATGCCACCGCGCGCCGCTTCCACCAGGCGGTCCCGGAGGCCGACTACGTCGAGGTCGAGGGCGCCCCGCACGGCCTGCTCTGGACCCACGCCGACGAGGTCAACGCCGCGCTGAAGACCTTCCTCGCGAAGTAACCCCGCCCCTGCCAGCCGTCCGTTCTCCGGGGCAGGCAGGCCGAAACGGAGACGACCCGGCATCCGGGCGGCGCGTCCACACAAGACACGCAGGTGGATGCTCGGGTCGTCTCCGTTTTGGCAGGAAGGAGGAAGGGCAGGAAGAGGGAGGAGGGGGGTCAGCCGCGCATGGCGACACCGCGGCGCCAGTAGCCCATGAAGGCCACCTGGCTGCGGTCGATGCCGAGGTCCTTGACCAGGTGGCGACGCAGCGTGGTGACCACGCCGCTCTCCCCCGCGATCCAGAAGTAGCGTTCGGCCGGAGCGTCGGCCGTGGCGATGTCCTCGCCGAGACCGGAGTACTCCGGCGTCTCCCACAGCAGGTCCTCGCCGTCGATGTCCTTCACCCGGATCTCGTCCGCAGCGTCGGCGTCTCCGAGGTAGCCGAGCACGGCGGGGATCAGTCGCAGCCCGTGCGGCTCGCCAGCATCACGGGGAAGCCAGTGCACCTCGACCCCTGAGGGCACGTCGATGCGCAGGATGTCGGCAGGCGAGGGCACCTCGATGAAGGCGACACCGCGCAGGTCGCGCGGCGCATCTTCCAGGATGCGGGCGATCGCCGGAGCGGCCGTCTCGTCGCCCGCGAGCACGACCGATGCCGCGGTACCGGGGGCGAACTCGGCCCCTCCGTGCGCATCCACGTCCACCCCGCGGCGCGGACCGACCAGGTACAGCTCCTGCCCGACCGCGGCCTGGCTCGCCCACAGGGAGGCCGGCCCGGTCAGACCCGGCTCGAGGTGCAGCACGAAGTCGACGTCCACCTCGGTGCCGGTCTCGTCGTCGACCCGCAGCTCGCGCACGGAGTAGGTGCGCATGGATCCGCGCTCCTCCTCCGGCACCGCGAGGAAAGCCTGCCACCAGTTGTCCGATGCCCTGTCGAGGTCGGGCAGCGCCCCGGACGCGGGCGGGAAGACCAGCTTGATGCGACTGTCGAACACCTCGCCCGGTGTGCCGAACTCGCTCAACTCGTCTCCACCGAAGGTCACCCGCACGAAGGAGGGCGAGACACGCGCGACGGCCCGCACCTCGGCGCGGGTGAGGATGTAGGTCGGGCGCTCGGTCGTGGTCGTCTCAGCGGACATGGTGCCTCCCGATGGGTGTGACCATCGGCTTGCCGGAGACCGGATCGATGGTGATCTGATTGGCGAGGCCGAAGACCTCTTCGACGAGTTCGGCGGTGACGATGTCCTGCGGCGCACCGGTCGCGTGCACCCGCCCGTCCTTCATCGCCACCAGCTCGTCGGCGTAGCGGGCCGCGAGGTTGAGGTCGTGCAGCACCATCACGATCGTGGTGCCGCGCGAGACGCTCAGGTCGGTGAGCAGATCGAGCACCTCGACCTGGTGGGCGACGTCGAGGAAGGTGGTCGGCTCGTCCAGCAGCAGGATGTCGGTCTCCTGCGCGAGCGCCATCGCGATCCACACGCGCTGGCGCTGACCGCCCGAGAGCTCGTCGACGCTGCGGTCGGCGAGGTCGGAGATGCCGGTCGCGTCGAGGGCGTCTGCCACCACCTCGTAATCGTGTGTGCTCCAGCGGGCGAGCATCTTCTGATGCGGGTGCCGTCCGCGGCCGACCAGATCGGCGACCGCGATGCCCTCCGGCGCGACGGGCGACTGCGGAAGCAGCCCGAGGATGCGCGCGACCTCCTTGGTCGGGCGTGCGTGCACCGACTTGCCGTCGAGCACGATCTGCCCGTCGCTCGGCGACAGCAGACGGGCGAGCGAACGCAGCAGCGTCGACTTGCCGCATCCGTTCGCTCCCACGATGGTCGTGATGCGGCCGGGGGCGATCTGCAGGTCGAGACCGTCGATGATGGTGCGGTCGCCGTAGGCGAGCGTGACGCCCTCGGCGGACAGGCTGTGCGAGACGGTCAAAGCGAACCCCCGGAGCGGTTGGTGCGGATGAGGAGATAGATCAGGTACGGCGCACCGACGACGCCGGTGATGACTCCGACGGGGTAGCGGGTTCCGAAGGCGAACTGGCCGATGAGGTCGCCGGCGAGCACGAGCAGAGCCCCGACGAACGCCGACGGCAGGAGCAGGTTCGCGCCTGGACCCGTGATGCGCGCGGCGATGGGCCCCGCCATGAACGCGACGAAGGCGATGGGCCCGGTGGCGGCCGTCGCGAATGCGAGCAGCGCGACCGCACCGAGGATGAGCAGCAGGCGGGTGGCGTTGACGCGGATGCCGAGTCCCGCCGCCGAATCGTCTCCCAGCTGGAGCGCTCCGAGTGCACGGCCCTGTGACAGCATCAGCGGCACGATGATCAGCGCGGCGATCGCCATCGGCAGCACCCGCTCCCACGACGCGTTGTTGAGGCTTCCGGTGAGCCACTGCATCGCGGTCTGGATGTCCCAGTTCGCCGCGCGCGACAGCAGGTAGGAGATGACGCTCTGCAGCATCGCCGCGATGCCGATCCCGATCAGGATGAGTCGTGTGCCGGCGAAGCCGCCCTTGATCGAGAGGAGGTAGATCACGAAGGCCGTGACCACGGCACCGACGAGCGCGAGCAGCGACACGACCGGCCCGTTGACGGAGAGCACGATGATGCCGAACACGGCTGCAGCTCCGGCGCCGTTGGAGATGCCGATGATGTCGGGCGAGGCAAGGGGGTTTCGCAGCATCGTCTGGAAGCAGACGCCCGCCATGCCGAAGGCGATGCCCGTGAGCACGGCGAGCACCGCGCGCGGCAGCCGCAGGTCGCCCACCGTGAACGACGCCCCCGGCACGGTCTCGCCGAGGATCACGCGGATCACCTCGTCCGGTGTGTAGAACGTGTTCCCCACCATGAGAGCGACCGCGAAGAGGGCGAGGACCAGGACGCCGAGCACGATCGTGGCGATCGCGTGACGACGGTGGCGCGAGCGTCGGCCCGCGACGATCCGCGTGATGCGGGCGGAGGCGGACTCCTCGCCGCGTTCGAGGGTGTGCTCGGTGTGCTCGGTCGTGCTCACAGCTCACGCACCTTCTGCCGACGGACGATCCAGATGAAGAACGGCGCTCCGATGATGGCGGTGATGATGCCGACCTGGATCTCCTCGGACGACGGGGCGATCACGCGGCCCACGATGTCGCTCGCCGTCAGCAGGGCGGCGCCGGCGATGGCCGAGAACGGAAGCAGCCAGCGGTGGTCGGTCCCCACCAGCATGCGGCACACGTGCGGGATGATCAGCCCGACGAATCCGATGGGTCCGGCGATCGCGGTCGCGGCACCGGCGAGGATGACCGCGCCCAGCGCGGAGATCATGCGGGTGCGGAACACGTTCTCGCCGAGGCCCTTGGCCATCTCGTCGCCGAGGGCGAGGGAGTTCATGCCCCGCGAGCACAGGAAGCAGATGAGGGCGCCGACGGCGAGCACCGGCGCGGTCAGGGCGATGCGCGGCCACTCCGCTCCGCCGACGCCGCCGATCTGCCAGGACTGGAACGTCTGCAGCAGGTCGACGCGGGGCAGCATCACGGCGCTGATGAGCGAGGCGAAGGCGGCCGACGTCGCCGCCCCCGCGAGGGCGAGCTTGAGAGGGGTCGCTCCCCCGCGCCCGAGCGAGCCCACCGTGTAGACGAAGACGGCGGCGACGCCGGCACCCACGATCGCGAAGGCCATCTGCCCGTAGGGGTCGGCGAGTCCGAAGAAGGCGATGCCGCAGACGACAGCCAGGGAGGCGCCGTTCGAGACGCCGAGGATGCCGGGGTCGGCGATCGGGTTCCGAGTGACCGCCTGCATGGTCGCTCCGGAGAGGGCGAGCGCAGCGCCGACGAGGAGGGCGAGCACGGTGCGCGGTATGCGCTTCACGATCGCGGCCTCGGCGATCGTGTCGGTGTGGCCCGTGAGCGCGGCGACGATGTCGTCGAACGAGACCGCGCGCACGCCGAAGGAGATCGACAGGACGCTGAGGACGACGAGCACCACCAGCCCGACGAGGAGCCAGATGGTTCGCACCAGCACCGGGCGCCGCAGGTCTGCGGCGCCCGGTGCTGGTGCGATGACGGTTGCTGAGGTCACTGAGCATTCACTCCGCTGCTGCGGATGGAACGGCTACTTGGACAGCGGCGCGGCCAGGAGTGCGAGGTAGTCGCTGAGTCCCCACGGGATCGACAGCGGCGACGGGTTCGCGGAGGCCGCGATCGGGGTGGCGTCGGGAAGGACGGCGATGCGTCCCTCGGCGATGGCCGGGATCTTCGACAGCAGCGGGTCTGCCTGCAGGAGCGGGATGATCGACTCGTCGCCATACGTGATGAACAGGTCGACGTCGTCGAACTTCTGCGCCTCTTCCGCGCTGACGGTCAGGTAGAACTGGTCGCTGTCCTTGTTCTCCTCGACGATCGAGGGGAACGGCAGGCCGAGGTCGTGGAGGTAGCCGGGACGCGTGTCGATCGCGGTGTAGTAGCCGATCTGGCTGAGATCGGTCGGGTCGATGTAGGAGAACAGGACCTTCTTGTCCTTGAGCACGCTGTTCGCTTCGAGGGCCTTCTGCGCGTCGGCGTCGAGCTGCTCGATCAGGGCCTTGCCCTCCTTCTCGAGGCCGAGGGCCTTGGAGTCCATCTCGATCATGTCGTCGACCGAGGTGCCCCAGGCGACCTTCGGGTAGGCGATGACCGGGGCGATCTTGGAGAGGGTGTCGTACTCCTCCTGGGTCAGACCGGAGTAGGCGGCGAGGATCACGTCGGGCTCGGTGTCGGCGACGGCCTCGTAGTCGATACCGTCCGTCTCGTCGAACAGCACCGGCGTCTCGGCACCCAGCTCGTCGAGCTTCTCCTCGACCCAGGGCAGCACACCGTTGTCGTCGTCGTCGCCCCAGGCGGCCTTGCTCATGCCGACCGGAACGATGCCCAGTGCCAGCGGCACCTCGTGGTTCGCCCAGGCCACGGTCGCGACGCGCTCGGGCTTCTCGGTGATCGTGGTCTCGCCGTAGACGTGCTCGACGGTGACGGGGAAGGCGTCGTCGGAGGCGGGGTTGCCGCCGGCGGTCGAGGTCGACTCCGGCGCGGAGGATGCGCAGGCGGAGAGGCCGATGGCGAGCGCGGCGGCCGCGCCGATGGCGAGGATTCGAGAGGTGCGCACAGGCGTTCCTTCGGTTCGGGGTGAGGGGGCGGCACGGGTGATGCGCCCAGCCTTTGGTAAGCCTGGCCTAATCTAACACGGAGGTTAGGTGATCCTCACCCTGAGATTCCCCGTTCGAATCGCGCGAATGGGAGTGAACTGCCGCCGGATGGAACCATTCGCGCGATTCGAACGGCGGCAGCGCACGAAAAAACCGGCCGGACCCGTGAGGGTCCGACCGGTTTCAGGAAGTCAGCGCGCGCTCAGAGAGCGCGGATGTTCGCCGCCTGCATGCCCTTGGGGCCACGCTCAGCGTCGAATTCGACCTTCTGGTTCTCGCGGAGCTCCTTGAAACCGGAGCCGGCGATAGCCGAGTAGTGGGCGAAAAGGTCGTCCGAGCCGTCATCGGGAGCGATGAAGCCGAAGCCCTTTTCCGCGTTGAACCATTTCACAGTGCCAGTGGCCATGTGTTTCTACTTTCTGTTGACTTAGCCGTTTGCACGGCCTACGCCGAACCGGAACATCCGAGACGCGCGCACTGTCACGCTACCACGGCAGGCTCCGCCGCAGTACGGGGCTGGTCATTCTTCTTCAGGAGAGCTGCTTCGGTGCGTGTGCTCACGCCGAGCTTGCGCAGCACGGCGGACACATGCACGCTCACGGTCTTCACGCTGATGAACAGGCGCTCACCGATCTGGCGGTTGCTCAGGCCTTCGGCGATGAGCTCGAGCACCTGCCGCTCCCTCGCGGTGAGCGGGTCGGTGCTCGACGCTGACACCGCGTCTCCCCTCAACCCCGCGTCTGTGGCGAACCGGGAGACGGCGGACTGGAGCTGAGCGTTGCCGAGAGACTCCGCGAGGGCTTCAGCCTCGGCGAGCACAGCGCCCGCAGCGATCCGGTCTCCATCGCGAACCAGCACGCGCGCCTGCTCCAGACGGAGGACGGCGCGGAAGATCACCGGCACGTCCTCCCCCTCCGCGCACCGCAGCGCCTCGGCGAGAGCGTCAGGGTGCGGGTCGAGGAGGGCGTCGAGGATCGTCTCCCATGCGTCGTGCTGCAGCTGCGCCGGTTGGCTGGACCACGCGGCACGGATCGCGGTGGACCCCCCCGAGACGTCGACTCCTGCCGCCCGCAGCTCGGCGATGATCGCGCCTCCCTCCAGCAGCAGACGACGCTGGTGCAGCAGCGCCGGCTCATCGTTCTCCAGCATCTCGAGGATGGTGTCGAGCGCCCCGCGGAGGTCTCCTCGACTCTCGGCGACGGCGACGATCATCATCACGCGGTCGTACCAGATCTGCCTTTCGGAGACGCCCGTCTCCTCGAACGCGGGAAGCCAGGCCTGCAGGAGCTCTGCGGCCTCCGCCGACCGCCCACGCCACGCCAGCACCCGCACGCGCGTCATGCTCATGTACATGCGGAACACGCGCAGAGTCCCCTGCACGAAGTCCCGCGACAGCATCTCCTCGACCCGGTCGATCTCGCCGAGCTCGAGCAGGGGGACGACCATGTTCTGCGCCATGATCGACCCCGAGGTGCGTTCGACCCTGAGTTCGCGGGCGCGCCGCAGCCCCTCCTCTGCGACCTCGACGGCCTCTCGGTAGCGCCCCAACAGCGTGAGCAGGTCGGAGTAGTTCACCCGATAGCGCATCTCGGCGTTGGAACCCGTCGCGAGCTCACGCGCACGTTCGTACTCGCGAACGCCCTCTTCGACCCGGCCCAGGTGAGCCAGCGAACCTCCGCGCACGTTCGCGGCGATCGACAGCTGATCCGTGGATTCGGCTCCGGCCGCCCCGCGCTCGGCTTCGTCAGCGAGCCGGATCGCCTCCTCACGATCGCCCGCGATCATCCGGCGGCTCGCCAGCTGGTTGAGCAGCTCCGCCCGGAACACCTCATCGCCAATCCGCTCGTCGGCGATCGCGAGAGCCTGCTGCAGCAGCGGGATGGCTCCGAGGCGCCCGAGGTTGACGAGATACAGCGCCTTGTTGCGGAGGAGGCGAGCGTGCAGCCGCGGATCGACCGTCTCCGGGTCGACTTCGGCGAGCGCGACGTTGGCCACGGCGAGCGCCCGTTCACCATCGCCCGCATTGCGCAGGATGGAGCCGAGCACCAGCAGCAGGTCGAGACGCTCGATGCGGGCCGCGTCTGCGGCGTCGGGCACGAGCGGCCAGAGCTCCAGGGCCAGCTCGCCGAAACGGGCGGCACTCGCGAACGCGTACTGTCCCTTCGCGTGACGCATCGCGTCGGCGGCGGCGACCAGGGCCCTCCGATCGTCCTGCGCCAGCTGCCAGTGGTACGCGAGCGCGGCGGCATCGCTGGAATCGGACCCGGCGCACTGCGCTTCGAGCGCCTCGGCGTATGCGCGGTGCAGTCGCGCCCGCTCGCCGGGGAGCAGGTCGTCGTGCACGGCTTCGCGCAGCAGAGCGTGCCGGAAACGGTAGTCGTCGTCGCCGACAACGAGGATGCCGCTGCGGGTCGCCTCGCGGATCGCTTCGTCGAGCCGCTGCTCCGGCAGCTCGACCAGGCTCGTGATGAGCGGATGCGAGAGCGGGCGTTCCGCACCGGAGACGACCTGCACGACGTGGCGCGCGTCGTCGCCGAGGCGATCGAAACGAGCCAGCAGCAGATCACGAAGGCCATCGGGGAGCGGGCCGTTCGAACATCCGGCGATCTCCTCGATGAAGAAGGGCACGCCCTCGGCCCGCTCCTGCATGCGGTCGAGCGCACTCGCGGTGAGCGCACGGCCGGTGATCTGCTCGGCCAGCTCCCGCACGGCGGTCTCGTCGAGGCGGCCCAGAGTGAGGCGCTCGAGCAGCCGGGCTCTGGTGGCCTCGCCGATGAAGCGGCTCACGGCATCGCCACGACGCACGTCGTCGGTGCGGCAGGTGAGAAGCAGCAGGATGCGGCCGCGGCTGAGGGCCCGCAGCAGGAAGGAGAGGATGGCGAGAGTGGACTCGTCCGCCCAGTGCAGGTCTTCGACCACGAGCACCTGAGGGGCACGTTCGGCAGCCGCTTCGATGAGTGAGGCGATGGCGTCGCGCAGACGCTCGGGGCTGGTGCGATCGCGGTCGGTCGGGGAATCGACGAGCTCGGGGAGCAGCATGCCGAGAGCCTCGACACCCACACCCACCGACTCTCGCACCCGGTCGACACCCATGCGCAGCACGATCGAGCGGAGGATTCCGGTGAGGGGACCGTACGGCGTGCGCGAAGCGCCGAGGTCGAGGCACCACCCCACGTGCACGTCGGCGGTCGGTGCGATCTCGGTGGCGAACTCCCGCAGCAGCCGCGACTTGCCGATACCCGCCTCGCCCTCGACGAGCAAGGCTGCGGGGATGCCGTCGCGCACGCCCGCGAACGATCGACGCACCTCTGCCAGCTCGGCCTCACGGCCGACCATCGCAGCGCTCGACGCGAAAGGGGGCATGGACTCATCGTCCCACCCTCGACCGACATTCGGGTCCGTCGGATGTGCGCTGTGCGCGATGGTTCTGCTCACTGCGCGTGCGCCGCCGCTGCCGTGTCGCACGCGGCCGTGACCCGCGCCTTCCCCGGCGCCGTCGCTGCCGAGTCGCCCGCCGAGCGACCGAACGCGTGGCGAAGCATCCGCCGGATCGCTCCTTCCGGCCGCGGCACGATCTGGTCGGCGTGCTCGATCAGGGAGAGGCGCCTCGCAGCGGCGCGCTTCATCTGCTCCTGGTCATGCCTGGTGAGCTGCTGGTGGAGATAGGGGTGCTCGAACATGGGGTTCTCCTCGACGGTTCGCTGTATCCCTACACTCCGCTCTGAGGTACCCCCGGTACATCGGACAGATGCCCTATCTTTCGCCCGGCCCCGCGCCCGCCCGCATCAGCCGCAGACGCCCGGATGGTCGAGACCCGGCCGGCACCAGGATCGCGAGCACACGCACGAGTGTCGCCATCCACAGCAGCCCGAGTCCGACGACGATCGCCTCGACCGCAGTGGTGGAGTACACGCCGAAGGGCACCCACAGGACCAGCGCGATCACGACCAGCAGACCCACACCGATCGAGGTGATCGACAGCGCGCGAGGATGTCCAGGGACCCTCGCGACCGTGGTGGCAGCGGCCGCGGCGAACAGGACGAGCGCGCCGAGAGCCGCGATGTCGTGCGGAACCGGCACGCGGTGCAGCGGCAGCAGCCCTACGGCGGCGAGCGCGATCCCGGACGCCGCCCACAGCGCCACGACGAGGGCGATGCGGGAGAGCACGGCGTCGCCGAGCATCCGGTGCAGGTCGCGGCCGATGTACGAGCCGACGGTCGCGACGAGCAGACCGGCGACCACGAGGGTGCCGTTGAACGCCCATCCGACGCCGAGCTGGGAGAAGTTCTGCTCCCACCAACGCGGATCGGCGGCGGTGACCATCGCGAAAAGCGTGCCGATCACGAGGAAGCCGAACAGGAGCGCAGCGAGGTCGGACGTGCGCAGGTCGATGCCGGCCCCGAACGCGAAGCGCCCGCCGACCGCCGCGGCCACGCCGGTCAGGATCCCGCCACCGACCGCCGCGAGCTGCAAGCCCTGGAGACCGGCCGCCAGCACCTCTGCGGCGAGCAGCACCCCCATCACGGTGACGGCCCCGAACGCGATGGTCAGGGCTCCGGTCGAGAGATCGGACACCACCGCCTGCCACCGCGGCATCGAGGCGGTCTCGCCGCGGCGGTGCATCAGGGTGCTCGTGAGGAACGCCCCCGCCGCGATGACCCCGGCGACCACCGCCGCCGGCATCGCGAGCGCACCTTCCCCCGTGAGCGGGCGCGCGTCACCGCCCAGCACGAGCATGCCCGCGACGGCACCGACCACGAAGCAGAGCGCGGTCGCCCAGATCGCCCTCGTCTCGCCGCGCAGCTTCGCGTCGCGCTCCATGCGCCCATGCAAGCACGCGCCTCGGACGGGCGGAACCCCACCCGTCCGAGGCGTGCGGCGGGGACGTCAGGCGGCCAGGCGCCCCACCGCTCGAGCGCGGATCAGCACGGCCGTGCCGTCGGAGTACGCGACGGGCAGCTCCTCCACCGCGACGACCTCGATCGTCGCCGGGTCGGCACCGGCGAGTCGGGCACGCTCTGTCGCCTCCGCCGCGGCATCCGCCCGAGAGGCCCGCTGGTCGGCGGAGTCCACGCGGTAGATCTTCTCGATCTGTCCGGCGACCTCGCCGAGGGCGGCTCCGACCGCGTTGGCAGCCCCGAAGTGGTCGGGACGGATCAGCTCGGCGACGCCGTCGAGCACGGTCGGGGCGATGATCCCCCCACCGCCGACCAGGATCACCGGGACGGGGGCGGCATTCGGCTTCATCCGGTCGATCGAGTCCTCCAGGATCGCCCGCATCGCGCTCCAGGCCGCCGCTCCTACCGTTGCGGGGACGACGGGCGCGTCGATGCCGTCGATCGCAGCCCCGCCGACCGCCAGGGCGACGTCAGTCGCCGTGAGCGTGGAGCCCCCGAAGGCGAGTCCCTCCTGCGGGAGCCGATAGCCGACGCTGTCCGGACCGACCGTGGCACCCGCCGGAGTCTCACGGATGATCGTGCCGCCGCCGAGGCCGACCGAGAGCACATCCGGCATGCGGAAGTTCGTGCGGATGCCGCCGATCTCGACCGCGTGCGCCGACTGGCGGGGGAACCCGTCGACG
>NZ_LSJW01000127.1:0-3247 GCF_001557335.1 Microbacterium sp. CCH5-D1 | reverse complement strand
GCGTTGGGGGTGGGTCTCGGCGCTGGGTTACTCCTTCACCGCGCCGGCGGTGAGGCCCTGCACGATCCAGCGGCTCGCGAGGGCGAACATCACCATCGTCGGGAGGATCGTCAGCACAGCCGCGGCGCTCATGGAGCCCCAGTCGATGTTGAACGTGGAGATGAAGCCGTTCAGCGCCGATGGCACGGTGCGGTTCGCGTCGGTGTTCATCAGCACGACCGACAGGAACAACTCGTTCCAGCAGTTCACGAAGTTGAAGATGAACGCCGCGATGATGCCGGGGGTCATCACCGGCACGAGCACCCGGAACAGGGCGCCAAGGCGCGAGCAGCCGTCGATCATCGCCGCTTCTTCGAGCGCGTCGGGGACGTTCTCGAAGAAGCCCCGCAGCATGACCGTGGAGAACGGGATGCAGATCGCGATGTAGACGAGGATGAGCCCCGGCTTGGTGTCGACGAGGCCGAGGTCGGTCATCATCGAGTACAGCGGTCCGAGGGCGATGAACGCCGGGATCATCTGCGTCAACAGGAACGCGATGAGCACCGCCCCCTTGCCGCGGAACTCGAACCGCGCCAGCACGTAGGCGCTGAGCAGCGCGATGAGCGTCGCCACCGCCCCGGCTGAAACCGCCACGATGGCCGAGTTCGCCAGGAACGTCCCGAACGAGCTCTTCTCGAACAGGCTCGTGAAGTTGTCCAGCGAGGGTTCGCTCGGCCAGTACTCGATCGGGAAGCGGTTGATGGTCCCCGGCGACTTGAACGCGGTGAGCGTGATCCAGTACAGCGGGAACAGGGTGATCAGCAGCCACAGCCCCAGGCCGACGACACGCACCACGCCGCCCGCCGTGACACGGGGCTTCGGGCGCGGTGCGGCCTTCGGGTCGGGGACCGTGATGCGACGGGTCTCCGTGACCGAGGATCCGGTCCGGACGGATGAGGTGATGGTCATCGCTGCACTCTCCGCATCGCCATCAGGTAGAACGCGCAGAAGACCATGAGGAATGCCACGACGATGAGCCCGATGGCGCTCGCGATGCCGTAGTTGCCCTGCTGCGTGTAGTTGATCATCCAGGTCGTGATGATGTGGGTCTGGTTGGCCGGGCCGCCGTTCGTCATCGCGTAGATGATGTCGGGGAAGTTGAAGATCCAGATCACGCGCAGCAGGATCGTCAGCAGCAGCGTCATCGAGATGTACGGGATGATGATGGAGAACAGCTGCCGCACCTTGCCGGCGCCGTCCAGGCTCGCCGCCTCCAGCATCTCGTCCGGCACCGACTGCAGAGCTGCGAGGATCATGATCGCGAAGAAGGTCACGCCGTACCAGATGTTCGCGACGATCACGGCGAACATCGCGAGCTTCGGGTCGGCCAGCCACGGCAGCGGGGCGTCGATCAGGCCCGCTTTCATGAGCAGGTCGTTGACGACGCCGAACTCGGCGTTGAACATCCAGCGGAACAGCATGCCGATCAGGAAGCCGGACACCGCCCACGGGAAGAACACCAGCGCCTGGTAGAGCCCGCGGAAGCGGAAACGCTTGCGCAGCGCGAGCGCGATGAGGAAGCCGATCACGAGCTGCGGCACGAGCGAGCCGACCACCCAGAGCACCGAGTTCCAGGCGACGGTCGGGAAGGCGGGATCCCGGAACACGGCGAGGAAGTTGTCGAAACCCACGAACGGCGTCGACGTCAGGTCCCACAGGTTCCAGTCGTGGAAGGCCATGCGTGCGCCCTGCAGCATCGGCCAGTAGGTGAACCAGCAGACGAAGACGATCGCCGGCGCGAGGAACGCCAGCAGCGTGAGCGCCGTGCGGCCCCGGAAGGGGCGGCGACGCGATGCCGGGGAGGCCCCGCCGGCCGGCTGCTGCGAAGCAGTGCCGACGGAGCCTCCCTCATGAGCGGTGCGGGCCACGGATCAACCCTTCTCCGCGGCGTACTTCTCGGTCCAGAACGCATCCCACGAGGCGAGGAGATCCTTCGTGGACATGTTGCCGAGCAGCACGTTCTGCACGTCCTGGTCGGACTTCTGGATCCACTCGGTCCACCAGCTGACCCCGCGCGGCTGGCGCACGTTGACGTAGGTCTCCGGGTCCTCGGTCATGGTGACGTAGCTGGTCCACGGGCCGGACGAGTAGAAGTCGTCATCTGCGGCGGAGGCGATGATGGGCACCAGGCTGTTGGCCTGCGCGAACTCGGTCGCGGGCTCGGCGGACGACAGGAACTCGACCAGCTTGACCGCCGCCTCCTTGTTCTCGCTGTTCTCCGCGACGCCCCAGCCGGCGACGGCGAGGGGCTGCGCGGCCTTGCCGGACGGGCCGACGAGCAGCGGGGCGGTGTCCCACTGGTCCTCGGTCAGCGACGAGTCCTGCACCGTCGCGATGACCTCCGGGTCCTGCAGGAGGAAGGCCGTTGTGCCGTTCGTGAACCCGGCGACCATCTCGGGGTAGCCCCACGACACGGCGGACGGCGGCGACGCCTCCTTGAAGAGGTCGAAGTAGTCGTCGACGGCATCCTGTGCCTCGGGAGCCGCGAAGATCGTCGAGCCGTCCTTCATGAGGAACGCGTCCTCCGTGTCGAGGCCGTCGATCGTGTAGGCCTCGATCGCCGCGACGACGTTGCTGTTCGCGTTCTGGCCGCCGCGGAAGGCGTACCCGTAGATGTTGTTCGACGGGTCCTGGATCGCCGACGCCTGCTCCAGCAGGTCCTTCCAGCTGTGCGGCGGGCCGTCGAAGCCGGCATCCTTCACGAGGTCGGTGCGGTAGAACAGCGACAGCCCGTAGAAGCCGTAGGGGACGAAGTAGCTCTTCCCGTCCTCCGCGACCGAGGCGGACTGCGCGTTCTCGGTCAGCGCGTCCCAGCCGTCCCACTTCTTCAGGTCGGGGCCGAGGTCGTACAGCCAGCCGTTGTTCGCGAACGGCCCGACGGTGATGTCGCGCACCTCGAGCACGTCGACGCCCTTGCCGGACTGCAGCATCTGCTGGATCTTCTGGTCGGCCTGCTCGGTGGGCGGGGAGACGAGGGTGACGGTGATCTTCGGGTTGGCCTTCTCGAAGTCGTCGAGCAGCCCGCGCAGCAGCTCCGTACGGGCGGGGTTGGTCAGGCTCTCGACCATCTGCAGCTGGACGGAGCCGTCGTCGGAGGGGCCGGAGCCTGCGGAGCAGCCGGTGAGTGCGAGGACGGCGACGGTGCCGAATCCCGCTGCGGTCGTCAAGATCTTGTTCTTCACGATGTGCCTCTCGATGGGGGTGGGGG
>NZ_LSJW01000126.1:0-2750 GCF_001557335.1 Microbacterium sp. CCH5-D1 | reverse complement strand
GTGCGGCGGTCGAGCTCGGCTCTGCCCTCGGCGTCGTCGAGCGACGCGGCGATCAGTTCTCGCGTGTAGTCGACGGCGGGGGCGGCGAAGAGGTCGTCGACAGGGCCCGACTCCACGATGTCGCCGCCGCGCATCACGATCACCCGATCGCAGATGTCCGCCACGACGCCGAAGTTGTGCGTGACGATGAGCAACGCCATCCCGTACTCCGCCTGCAGCTCGCGCAGCAGCTCCAGCACCTCGGCCTGCACCGTGACGTCGAGCGCGGTCGTCGGTTCGTCGGCGACGAGGAGCGACGGCTTGCCGGCGATAGCCCCCGCGATCAGCACCCGCTGCGCCATGCCTCCCGACACCTGGTGGGGGTAGCTGCGCATCACCCGGTCGGGGTCGGTGAGGCCTACTCGCACGAGCATCGCCCTGGCGCGCTCCTTCGCCGCAGCCTTGCTGAGCCCATGCGTGCGGCGCAGCGGCTCGACCAGCTGATGGCCGATCGTGTACGAGGGGTCGAGGTTGCTCATCGGCTCCTGCGGCACGTAGCCGATGGAGCGCCCCAGCAGGGCATGGCGCTGCGCGGGTGTCGCCCGCGTGACGTCGACACCACCGACCCAGATCGCGTCGGCGGTCGCCCGCCCGGTGGCCGGAAGCAGGTCGAGCACCGAGAAGACCGTCTGCGACTTGCCGGATCCCGACTCGCCGACGATGCCGACGACCTCGCCGGGCGCGACGTCGAGGGTCACCCCGTGCACCACCTCGGTCTCGCCGTTCGGTGTGGCGTGCACGACCCGGAGGTTCTCCACGCGCAGAGCCGAGGCCTCCGCGGCGTGCTGCACCGTGCCGGACGGGGAATCCGGTCCGGAGAGGGCGGCGGACCCGGCAGCGGAGACGGCGACGTCCTTCCGACGACGGGACACCCGTGGCGTGCGCACCTGCACCAGCTCGGCGAGCGTCGACCCCATGATCGCGAGCACCGCGATCGTGAGCCCGAGGGCCGCCGACGGCCACAGCAGCATGAGCGGATACGTGAGCATGAGGCGGAAGCCCTCCAGCATCATGGCTCCCCAGCTCGGGACGTTGGAGTCGCCGATGCCGAGGAACTGGAGGCCTGCCTGCATGCCCATCGCGATACCGGCGGTCAGCGCCGTCTGGATGATCACGGGCGGATAGACGGCCTTGATCACGTGGCGGAAGATGATCCGTCCGTCGGAGAGTCCGGAGACCCTCGCGGCGTCGATGTAGGGCTCGCTGCGCACGGCGAGCGTCTGCGAGCGGGCGATGCGGAAGTAGCCGGGCACCATGAACACGCCGACGGTGGCCATCAGCAGTTCGAAGTTGTTGCGAGACCCTGCAGCCACGACGAGCAGGATGATCATGCCGGGGATCGACTGCAGGGCATCGCTGATCCATGTGGAGACCCGGTCGAACGCTCCCCCGAAATAACCGGCGGCGACACCGGCGGGCACACCGATCACGAGGGCGGTGACGATCGTGATGAGCGCGCCCCACAGCGTCGTGCGGGTGCCGTAGATGAGGCGGCTGAGGATGTCCCGCCCCGTGGAGTCGCCACCGAGCAGATGCTCCGGTCCCGGTGCGGCCTTCGCAGCGGACAGGTCGACGAAGTTCGGGTCCATCGGTGCGAGCAGCGGGGCGAACACGCCCACCAGCACGATGAGCACGAAGATCGCGAGCGGGATGTACCCGCCGGGGTGACGGAGGAACCGCCGGAACAGGCTCGACCTCCGCTTCTGCGCCGCGCGGTCGAACGCGACCCTGATGTCTGTCGTGGTCATGCGACGCGCACCTTCGGATTGATCCAGCCGAGCACGAGGTCGAGCAGGAGGTTGATGAGGACGACGAAGACGACGGAGACGACCGTGATGCCGAGCAGCATGGGGATGTCGCCGTTCTGCGATGACTGGTTCGTGAGCTGGCCGAGCCCCGGGAGGCTGAAGATCTGCTCGACCACGATCGCGCCGGAGAGGAGGCCGACGAACATGAGCGCGATCACGGTGAGGGCCGCCGGCGAGGCGTTTCGGAGGATGTGCAGGTTGACGCGGGCGGCGGAGAGTCCTCGGCTGCGGAGAGTGCGTACCCAGTCCTGTCGGCTCTGCGCGATGACGGCGTTGCGCAGCTGCTCCGACACCGCGACGATGCCGCCCAGCGCGAGCGAGATCGCCGGAAGGGTGATGGAGCGCAGCCAGCCGTCGACGGACTGCGTCGGGGGCACGTAGCCCACGGCCGGGAACCACTTCAGCTGCACGGCGAGCCACATCACCAGCACGAGGCTGACCCAGAATCCCGGGAGTGCGAACAGCACGACGGAGATGCCCTTGATGATGCGGTCGAACCAGGTGCCGGGTCGGAGTCCGGTGATCATGCCGAACCCGATGCCGACGACCGCGGTGATGAGCGTCGCGAAGGTCACGACGCTCAGCGTCACCGGGACCTTGATCGCGAGCTGCGCGCTCACCGGTTGGAAGTTGCGCCAGGAGACGCCGAAGTCGAGCAGCACGGCGTGTGAGAGCCAGTCCCAGAACTGCACGAGGAGCGGACGGTCGAGACCGATCTTCTCGGCCAACGCCGCCTGCTGCGCTGGGCTCGCCGTGGTGCCGAGCAGGGATGCGGTCGGGTCGCTGATGGCCAGGTGCGCCAGGAAGAAGGTGCCGATCGAGACCGCGACGAGCAGGAGGATGCCGGACAGCACCCGCTTCGCCGTGAACACAAGCATGAGAACCTCGGGAGGGGTCGGAGGG
>NZ_LSJW01000125.1:0-687 GCF_001557335.1 Microbacterium sp. CCH5-D1 | reverse complement strand
GGTCGTGGTGAAGGGATCCGGCTACGACCCGACGGCGAACCTCGGCACCGAGGGGCGTGGTGTGCCGATCCCGAAGCACCTCCCGCAGGGCACCTACGTGGTCTTCGGCAACTTCGCCTCCACGTGGCAGCCGTCGACCGGTGCCGCATCGTCGGCCCGTTCGGTGGGCGCGCAGGTCTGGGCTCTCGCCGAGGGCGTGCTGAACCAGGTCCCCGCCCAGTACCAGGGCGCGATCCGCGCGCAGTGGGTCGACATCGCGGCTGACGGCACGTTCCAGGCGACCATCACCCTGAAGGATGCGGCGGCGACGCCTGGCTCCTACGGTGTCTACACGTACGCGGCCGGTGGGGTGGTCAATGCCGATCAGGAGCGCAGCGTCGCCCTGAACTACACCGAGGCTCCGGCCGTCTCCGCGGTCGTGAAGTCAGCGACCGCGAAGGACGGCCTGACCGTCACGGCATCCGGCTCGAAGCTGGGAGCGATCACCGGCGCGTACGTCGCGCTGATCGAGAAGGGCACCGAGGCGAACGTCACCGGCAGCAGCGGCTTCCTGGCGATGCAGTACGTGCGGAACATCTCTGGTGGCGCGCTCTCGGTCGACTTGACCGCAGCCACCGACACGCTCGACCGCGCGAAGTCGTACGAGGTCATCGTGTGGAAGCAGCACTCGATGCCCGATGCGAGCAC
>NZ_LSJW01000124.1:0-9872 GCF_001557335.1 Microbacterium sp. CCH5-D1 | reverse complement strand
TCATCGCAACGTCTTCGGCAGCGACCTGTCCTTCCTCGGCCAGTTGGAGCTCGTCTACGTGGACGGACGGCGCGAGACGATCGCGACCGACGAATCCTGGAGGGCATCACTCTCCCCCATCCTCCGTTCCGGCATCTACGACGGCGAGGACTACGACGCACGGCACGAGCACACCGGGTGGACGACCGCGCCGTTCGACGACACCGGATGGTTCCCTGTCGCCGTGCGCGAACGCGACCCGCGAACCCTGGTCGCCCCGACCGGCCCGCCCGTGCGCGTGACGGAGGAGGTCGCCCCGATCGCCGTGCTCACCTCACCGAGCGGCGCACGCATCCTCGATTTCGGGCAGAACCTCGTCGGCAGGGTCCGCATCCGCGTCGCGGGTTCCCGCGGTGCCACCGTGACGCTGCGCACCGCGGAGGTTCTACAGGAGGGCGAGATCTACACGCGTCCGCTGCGCAGCGCCCGTTCGAGCGACGCCTACACGCTGGCCGGACATCAGGGCGGCGAAGAATGGGAGCCGCGGTTCACCTTCCACGGCTTCCGCTACGTAGAGGTCTCGGGGTGGCCGGGCGACCTCGACGCGGATGCCGCGGCCGGCGCACTCGTCGCCCGTGTGCTCCACACCGACCTCGAGCGCACCGGATGGTTCACGTGCTCCGATCCGCTGGTCGAGCAGCTGCACCGCAACGTGGTCTGGGGCATGCGGGGGAACTTCGTCGACATCCCCACCGACTGTCCGCAGCGCGACGAACGCGTGGGCTGGACGGGCGACGTGCAGGTGTTCGGCCCGACCGCGTCGACACTCTTCGACGTCTCGGGGATGCTGTCCGGGTGGCTCAGAGACGTCGAGGCCGATCAGCTGCCCGACGGCACTGTGCCCTGGTTCGTGCCGGTGATCCCGTCGCACAAGGTCTGGTCCCCGGCCAGGGCTGGTGCCGCCTGGGGAGACGTCGCCACGCTGCTGCCCTGGACCCTGTACGAGCGCTTCGGCGACACCGGCGTGCTGGCGACGCAGTTCGAGAGCGCACGCCGCTGGGTCGACAAGGTCGATTCGCTGGCCGGACCCGACCGACTGTGGGACGAGGGGTTCCAGCTCGGCGACTGGCTCGATCCCGCCGCTCCCCCGCAGGATCCCGGAGCCGGCCGCACGGATCGGTACCTCGTGGCCACGGCCTACTTCGCCCGATCGGCCAGGGCGCTCGCGGAAATGGCCGGGGTGCTCGGGCTCCCCGCAGAGGCTGCGCGCTATGCGACTCTCGCCACCGAGGTCGCCGCCGCCTTCCGCGCGGCCTACGTGCGAGCCGACGGCACGATGACCTCGGACGCTCAGACCGCGTACGCCCTCGCCATCGTGTTCGCGTTGCTCGACGACGACACGCAGCGCGCAGCGGCAGGGGCGCGTCTCGCCGAGCTGGTGCGAGAGGCAGGCAATCGCATCGCGACGGGCTTCGTCGGCACACCGCTGGTCTGCGACGCGCTGACCATGACCGGCCATGCGGACACCGCGTACGACCTGCTGCTCGAGCAGGGCTGCCCGTCGTGGCTGTATCAGGTCGTGCAGGGAGCGACCACGGTCTGGGAGCGCTGGGATGCGATGCTCCCCGACGGCACGGTGAACCCCGGCACCATGACATCGTTCAACCACTACGCGCTGGGCGCCGTCGCCGATTGGCTGCACCGCAGCGTCGCAGGGCTCGCCGCCGCGGAACCGGGCTACCGCCGCATCCGTTTCGCCCCGCGCCCTGGCGGTGGGCTCACACATGCCTCATCGACGCAGCGCACTCCCTACGGAGTCGCGTCGATCTCGTGGCGCGTCGACGGCGACCGACTGCACGTCGGCGTCGTGGTCCCGGTCGGCGCGACCGCGGAACTCGACCTGCCAGGAACATCCGTCGAGGAACTCGGGCACGGCTCCCACACGCGGACGGTGCGCATGCGGTCGTGACGGCCTGGCCGAATGCAGACTCCGGTCGCACTCTCCGTCGTTCCCGCTCGGCGGGAGCGATGGAAAGTGCGACCGGAATGTCGCTTGGCACCGACGGGTCAGCGGGCGGCTGAGTCCCCCGCGTTCGCTGCGGCGATGAGCTGCTCGATCTGCTCGAAGTCGACGGGAAGGCCCGGGAAACCGGCCAGGCGACCGATCGGGAACGACGCCATCATCTTCTGCATCGCCTCGTCGTTCGGCATCATCGACGCCGCTGCCGCATCGCCGCCGGACCCGCCCAGAAGACCACCGAGAGCCTGCTGCACGATCGGGCCCGCGACGGGGTGCGACATCAGGTCGCCGACCGAGGAGTTCATGGTCAGCTCCTGGCGCACCGTGTCTCCGGCGATGTCGACGGTCGCGGTGGAGCGGATGTCGCGGCTGGAGGCGGCGACGTCGACGATGTACTCGCCGCCCTCCACCACCCAGCGGTCGACGCGGACATCCCAGTAGGCGAGGTCCTCGCGCCGCACGACCAGCTCGACCGTGCGGGTCTCCCCTGCGGCGAGCGCGACGGAGGAGAAGGCCTTGAGCTCGCGGGGTGCGCGCTGCACGATCGATGTCGCCGGAGCCACGTACACCTGCACCACCTCGCGGCCGTCGCGGTCTCCGGAGTTCGTGACGTCGACGCGCACGACGATGTCGCCGTCCGCTCCGACCTCGGCCGTCGCAGGTGCGTACTCGAACGTCGTGTAGGAGAGACCGTGGCCGAAGGGGAAGGTCACGTCGAGACCCTTCGCGTCGTACCAGCGGTAGCCCACCAGCAGGCCCTCGCCGTAGCGGACATGTCCGAACTCTCCGGGGAAGTTGCCGAACGAGGGGTTGTCCTCGAGCCGCACCGGCACGGTCTCGGTGAGCTTGCCCGAGGGGTTCACCGCCCCGTAGAGCACATCAGCCACAGCGCTGCCGCCCGCCTGACCGAGCAGCCAGCTCTCGACGATCGCGGGTACACGGTCGGCGAAGGGGAGCGCGACCACGCCGCCGTTCGACAGCACCACCACGACACGAGGGTTCACCGCGAGCACGGCATCGAGCACCGCAAGCTGCTCGGCGGGCAGATCGATGTGGTCGCGGTCGAAGCCCTCCGACTCCTCCGCGGCCGGGAGCCCGAGGAAGAGCACGGCCACGTCAGCCGCCGTCGCGATGTCGACGGCTTCCGCCCGCAGGTCGTCTGCAGAGCGTCCGGACGCGGCGATGGCACCGCCTTCGACCGCGAAGCCCGCGGCGTAGGTGACGTGGTCGCCGCCGACGGCGCGCAGTCCGTCGAGGGCCTCGTCGATGCGCGTGGGGTTGATCAGCGAAGAGCCCGCTCCCTGGAACCGCGGCTCGGTCGCGAACGCGCCGATCACGGCGACCTTCTGGTCGTCGGCGAGCGGCAGCAGCGCACCGTCGTTCTTCAGCAGCACGATGGACCGACCAGCGGCCTCCCTGGCCAGCGCGTGGTGCGCGTCGACGTCGAGCGGGCCGGACACGGCAGGACGCCGGGCGGCCTTGCGCACGAGGTCGATCGCGCGACCGGCTGCGGTGTCGAGCACGCTCTCGGCGAGTTCGCCGGCGCGCACGGCTGCGACGAGCTGCGCATCCGTCCTCCCACCGGAGGAGGGCATCTCCAGGTCGAGTCCTGCGGCGACGCCGGCGACGCGGTCGTTCACGGCTCCCCAGTCCGAGACGACGAGGCCGTCGAAGCCCCAGTCGTCGCGGAGCACGCTGGTGAGCAGCCAGGGGTCCTCGGAGGTCCAGACGCCGTTGAGCTTGTTGTACGAGCACATGACCGTCCACGGCGCAGCGTCCTTCACGACGCGCTCGAATCCGCGCAGGTAGATCTCCCGCAGCGGACGCGGATCCACGTCGGAGCTCGCGCGCATGCGGTCGAACTCCTGGTTGTTCGCAGCGAAGTGCTTGAGCGAGGTGCCGACGCCCTTCGACTGGATGCCGCGGACGGACGCGGCTCCGAGCACGCCCGACACGATCGGGTCTTCCGAGAAGTACTCGAAGTTGCGGCCGCACAGCGGTGAGCGCTTGATGTTGATGCCGGGTCCGAGCACGACCGCGACGTCCTCGATCGCGGCCTCGATGCCGATCGCGGCGCCCACCCGCTCGATGATCTCGGGATCCCACGATGAGCCGATGCCGACGGCGGGCGGGAAGCACGTGGCGGGGACGCTGCTCGCGAGGCCGAGGTGATCGGTGCTGCCCGACTGCTTGCGCAGACCGTGCGGTCCGTCGGTCATCATCACCGACGGGATGCCCACGCGGTCGATCGCCTTCGTCGTCCAGAAGTCCGCACCGCTGGTGAGCGAAGCCTTCTCCTCGAGGGTCAGGTCGGAAGCCGAGTTCTCGGTCATTGTGTTCCTTTCGCGGGCGACGGCGATGTCCTTGCGAAAACCTTATGCCTTTCAGTATTAGATTTCAAACATCATTCAGGATTAGGGTCGAGTCATGACACGACGAGGTTCGTACGCGAAGGGTGTCGCGAGGCGCGAGGAGATCCTCGAGAGCGCCCTCGACGTGATCGGACGCAAGGGGTATCAGAACGCCTCGCTCAAGGAGATCGCCGAGGTCGTCGGTGTCACACCCGCCGCCCTCCTGCACTACTTCGGATCGAAGGAGGAGCTCTTCACCGAGGTGCTCCGCACCCGCGATGCGCATGACGGTCTCGACCCGACAGGACTCGGGGCCGACGATGCCCGCACCGCCTTCCTCGACGTGATCCGCCACAACACCGAGGTTCCCGGCATCGTCGCGTTGTTCTCGCGGCTCTCGGTGGATGCCGCCGACCCGGAGCATCCGGCCCACCAGTACTTCCTTGACCGCAGCGAGCGGCTGAGGGAGTCGATCGCCGACGGTTTCGGAGCCGACGGTCGCCGCTCCCCCCTGGATCCGGACGCCCTCGCCCGCGTGATCCAGGCCGCATCCGACGGACTTCAGCTGCAGTGGATGATCGACCCGACCGTCGACATGCCCGGCATCATGGGCGCCCTCATCGACGCGCTGCTTCCTCCGACTCCACCCACCTGAGTCGTCGAGACCCATTACCATCGCCGAGACCCATCGCAGGATGCGTCGCCGGCGATGGGTCTCGACGCGGAACGTGGGTCTCGACGCGTCTCACCCCTTCACGGCACCGCCGAGACCTGCCGAGCGCAGGAACACCGACTGGAAGACGAGGAACATCGCGATCGGGATCAGGGTCGCGATCGCGAGCGCGGCCAGGAACACGTCCAGTTCGGTCTGCGACTGCACGGCGGGGAGCCGCACCGACAGCGGCTGCACCGCGGGATCGGGCAGCACCAGCATGGGCCAGAGATAGTCCTTCCACGCGGCGATGATCGCGAAGACCGAGACCACCCCGAGGATCGGCTTCGACATCGGCAGCACGATCGACCAGAACAGCCGGAAGGGCCCGGCGCCATCCGTGCGCGCGGCCTCGAACACC
Organism: Microbacterium sp. CCH5-D1; assembly: GCF_001557335.1. Lineage (NCBI taxonomy): Bacteria > Bacillati > Actinomycetota > Actinomycetes > Micrococcales > Microbacteriaceae > Microbacterium > Microbacterium sp. CCH5-D1. The sequence continues at coordinate 4,449 of NZ_LSJW01000124.1, read as the reverse complement.
TCGCGCGGAAGACTGTCGAAGAACCGCTTCACCAGCAGGATGTTGAAGGCGTTCGCGCCCATCGGCAGCCACACCGCGAGGTAGTTGTTGAGCAGGCTCACATCGCCCAGCAGCGGTGGACGCACGATCGTCAGGTACAGCGGCACCAGCAGCACGATCCCGGGGATGAACAGCGTCGCCAGCACCAGCGCGTTGAGGATGGGCGCGTAGGTCGGGCGCAGCACCGAGAGCGCATAGCCCGCCGTCGTCGCGATGAACAGCTGCACGAACCAGGCCCCGAGCGCGATGATCACCGTGTTGAGGAAGTACTGGTCGATGTGGATGTCGTTCCACGCGGTCGAGAGGTTCTCCCAGTCCATGCCGTTCGGCCACAGCGCGAACGGCTGCTGCAGGGTGTCCTGCGTCGGCGTGATCGCCGACTTCGCGAGCCACAGGATGGGACCGAGTCCGGCGACGACCAGCCCGACGGCGAGGAACACGTGCGTGAGCGTCATCCCGATGCGGATGCCGGGGCGCCGACGTTCGGAGTCGGAGATGACGGTGCGATCGCCCGCACTGTCAGCGGCCTTCTCCGCGGCCCTCTCTGCGGCGCGGGTCGAGAGGCGGGTGGTGAGGCTCACGTCGTGCTCCAACGGTCGGTCAGCTTGAAGTACAGCCAGGAGAGGAGGGCGAGGATGATCGCCAGCAGCACCGAGACAGCCGTGGCCTCGCCGTAGTCGCCGCCCAGGCTGTTCCGGAAGGCCTTGTCGTAGATGTACAGCAGCACGGTCTTGGTCGCTCCCGCGGGGCCACCGCCGGTGAACAGGAACGGCTCGAGGAAGACCTGAGCGGTCGCGATCACCTGCAGGATCAGCATGATGAAGAGGATGCCGCGCAGTTGCGGCAGCGTGACGTGCCAGACCTTCTTCCAGACGCCGGCACCGTCGACCTCGGCCGCGTCGTAGAGCTCCGGTGGCACACCCAGGAGCGCCGCGAGGTAGATGATGATCGATCCGCCGGCTCCGGCCCAGGTGGCCTCCAGCACGAGCGAGGGCATGGCCTGGACGGCGTCCTGGATCCACGGCTGCGGCGGGATGCCCACGAACCCGAGCACGGTGTTGAACACACCGGACGGATCGGCACTGTAGAAGAACTTCCACAGCAGCACGGCCACGACCGGCGGGATGACGACCGGGAGATAGGCGAGCGCGGAATAGATGCCCTTGCCGCGGCGCACCTCGCTCATGAGTACGGCCATCAGCAGGGGCAGCGGGAACCCGAAGAGCAGAGCGAGCACGGCGAACCACAGCGTGTTGACCACAGCGCGGCCGAGTTCGGGGTCACCGATCACCGCGAGGTAGTTGTCGAACCCGACCCACTCGGAGACGATCAGGTTGGTCTTCTGCAGGCTCATGACCACCGACTGCACGATCGGCGACCATGAGAAGAACACGAACACGAACAGCATCGGGAGCACGAACAGGAGGTTCGCGAGCCCGCCGCCGCGGAACCAGGTGAGGGGTGAGCGGCGGCGGGAGCGGCGCACAGCGGGCGGCGGAGAATCCTCCACCGCCGCCCGCTGCTCGGGGAGCGTCATCGTCATGAAGGGTTACTCGTCGAGCTTCGCCTGCGCATCGCTCTGCGCCTGGGCGAGGAGAGCGTCGATGTCGGCGTTCTGGTCGGTCAGGACCTTCTGCACCACGGTGTCGAGCAGGGCGTAGACCTCCTGCGTCTTGACCTTCGGCTCCCCCACCGGCGTCTGATCCCAGATGCGGTCGCTGAACGGAGCCATCTGGTCGACCGGCACGTTGATGTAGTCGGCGATCCACTCCTGCGACTCGTCGTACAGCTCCCGGCTGAGCACCGGCAGCAGCGGAGTGCCGACGGCCTGGCCCGACTCGTTCAGGGTCTTCGCGTCGAGCACCGCGGCGTCCTTGTCCATGAGCTTCTGCATGTAGTACCAGTCGATCCAGGTCACTGCGGCTTCCTTGGTCGCGTCGTCGACCGTGGGGCTGATCACCGCGATGTCACCGCCGCCGAGCGTGCCGGGGTCGTCGCCTTCCATGGGCACGACGGTCATGCCGTAGATGTCCGAGTCCATGCCGAAGTCGCGCACGAGAGCGGTGTAGATGTCGGAGCCGGAGGTGTACATGCCGATGTTGCCCGCAGCGAACTCCTGGTTGATGGTCCCCCAGTCGAGGTCGACCTTCGAGCCGAAGGCGTTGTCCTCCCACTTCACGTCGTGCAGGAACTGGAGGGAGGCCTTGGTCGCGTCGTTGTCGATCGTCGACTCAGCGGTGCCATCCCCGTTGTCAGTCTGCGTGCGACCACCACGGGCCACGGTCTGCGACGTGAGCTGCCATCCACCGGTGTTGTTGATGGCCATCTGCGCGTAGCCGGCCTTGCCGGTGGCGTCCGTGATCTTCTTGGCGGCCTCGCGGATCTCGTCCCACGTCTCCGGAGGGCTGTCGGGGTCGAGCCCCGCCTGCTCGAACAGGTCGCGGTTGTAGTGCAGTGCTGCGGCGTACGCCTGCCGCGGGAAGCCGTAGATCTTGCCGTCGGCGCCGGTGACCGCGTCGAGGATGATGGGGTTGAACTTGTCCGTGTAGCCGAGCTCTTCGATCGCGTCGGTCACATCCATCAGCTGCCCGTTCTCGAGCAGGGTCTTGGAGTCGGTGAACGGCACGGTGAAGACGTCGGGCAGGCTTCCCCCGGCGAGCTGCACGGCGAACGTGGGGCCTTCCCATTCGTACTCGACACCGATGATGTCGATATCGGGGTGTTCCTTCTCGAACTGCTTCTCCTGCGCGGCGAACGCATCGTACGCGGCCGCATCCGCCCCGGGCGGGAACGTCGCGACGCGCAGCTCGAGGCGTCCGTCGGCGCCGTCCCCGTCGCCGGCGGACGTGCATCCGGCAAGGGCGCCGACCGTCGCGAGCACGGCGATGCCGGCGACCATGGCCTTCGTTGGTGACTTCATTGTCTGTCCTTCCATGTGGTGCTGAACGGGTGGTGCAGGATCACGACGGCGCTCACTGCGAGCGCGTGGGGGTGGCGCGCAGAGCGAGCCAGGCTGTGGAGTCGGGTGGGAGCACGCCGTCGAGCGGCGCACTGGAGAGGAGGACCTCATGGTGTGCAGGCAGCGGCACGGCGACCGCCCCGAGGTTGGTGACGCTGAGCGTGCCGTCACCACGGCGGAAGGAAAGGACGTCGGCGCCCAGTTCGAGCCACTCCAGGTGGTCGCCGGCGAAGTCGTCGATGCGCCGTCGCAGAGCGATCGCCGTGCGATACAGGTTGAGCGTCGAAGAGGGGTCCGCATCCTGCGCCTCGACGGTGAGCGCCGCCCAGTCCTCGGGTTGCGGCAGCCAGGGAGCGCCGCCGAAGCCGTAGGGGCTCGTCGCCCCCGTCCAGGGCAGCGGCACTCGGCAGCCGTCGCGTCCCGGGTCGACCCCACCGGAGCGGAAGTGCATGGGGTCTTCGATCGCGTCGAGCGGCAGCTCGACCTCAGGAAGGCCGAGTTCGTCCCCCTGGTAGATGTAGAGACTGCCCGGCAGCGCGGCGACGAGCAGCGCGGCGGCGCGGGCCCTTCGCGCACCGCGAGCCGCGTCGGTCGGGGTGCCGAAGCGCTTGCGCTCGAAGGCGAAAGAGGAATCCGCCTGCCCGTACCGCGTGACCGGACGCGTGACGTCGTGGTTCGAGAGCACCCACGTGGCCGGGGCACCGACCGGCGCATGCTCCGCGAGGGTGCGGGTGATGGAATCGCGCATGGCACGCGCACTCCACGGCTGCGTCATGAAGCCGAAGTTGAAGGCGGTGTGCATCTCCCCCGGCCGCAGGTACCGGGCGAATCGCTCTGCATCCTCGAGCCACACCTCGCCCACGAGCACCCGCTCCCCGTCGTACTCGTCGGCGACCGCACGCCACTCGCGATAGATGTCGTGCAGCTCGTCGCGGTCGATGTGCGGATGGTCCACCGTGGGCGCCGAACCTGCGGGGAGGTCGGGAAGCGCGGGGTCCTTGACGGGAAGAGCCGCCGAGTCGATCCGGACACCCGCGACCCCGCGGTCGAACCAGAACCGCAGGACGTCTTCGTGCTCACGTCGCACATCGGGGTGGTTCCAGTTCAGGTCCGGCTGCTCGGGGGTGAACAGATGCAGGTACCACTCGCCGTCGGTGCCGTCGGGGTTCCGCGTGCGCGACCAGGTCTCTCCCTGGAAGCTCGACACCCAGTTCGTCGGGATGACGTCGCCGTGCTCCCCGCGGCCGTGGTGGAACCAGAACCGTTCCCGCTCCGGACTGCCTGGACCCGCCGCCAGCGCCCGCTGGAACCACTCGTGCTGATCCGAGATGTGATTGGGCACGATGTCGACGATCGTGCGGATGCCCAGAGCGAGCGCCTCCGCGATCAGCTGCTCCGCTTCCTCCAGAGAGCCGAAACGGGGATCGATGCGGCGGTAGTCCTGCACGTCG
>NZ_LSJW01000123.1:0-325 GCF_001557335.1 Microbacterium sp. CCH5-D1 | reverse complement strand
CAACTGGAAACCGACGACTCGCACAGCGACCGGACCGAATGAAGGGGGCGGCCCAGACCCGTTGCTCTTCGCGGCGCTTTTTGTCGGAACAACCTTGGTGATTGCATCCGCCTGTGTGCTAAACAATGTGCTCGATCGTGACATCGACACCCTGATGGAGCGTACAAAGAAACGAGCGACCGTCACGGGCAGTGTTAGCGGCAGGAACGCGGTCATTTTCTCAACCGTGCTCGGCATTGTAGGTATGGTGATTCTCGTCGTATGGACGAACTGGCTCTTCGCAGTTGAGGGTGTAGCCCGGGACCGCCGGCTGGTTCGCGGATAG
>NZ_LSJW01000122.1:0-4660 GCF_001557335.1 Microbacterium sp. CCH5-D1 | reverse complement strand
CATCCACCCGGCGATACCGAGGATCGGGTTGGGGAAGCCGAAGACCTCTCCCTGCCACGACTCGAGGTTCTTCCCGCACTGGATCATCACGCTGACGTTGCAGCTCAGCACGGCGTCGGGGTTGGCCGCGAGGACGAACTTCTCGACCGTCAGCTGGAATGCGGCGAACCAGCCCACCACACTCGCGATGATCAGCCAGACGGCGTAGACGACGGGGCGGGTGCGCTGCTCGCTCATACTGGGGATTATCCCAGCGCCTGCTATGGATGGGGCGAGAACAGGCCGGACAAAACTCGCTGCGGACGACGGGATGCCGCGAACCGACCCACTTGGTGCGATAATGGCCTGTGATGCGATGAACGGCGTTTGCCGCGACACGCGTCGAGAAGACTTCGGGGTCCAATGCCCCACGCGATCAGAGCCATGAGCCGGTCGCAGACCGAGTGAGTTCGCGGAACCCGCGGGTACCGCATGAGATTTCACGGGGCACCTAGTGTCCCGTGCAGGGAGTAAGCCAGAGATGGCCGATGAGAACAATGACAACAACGCCCCCACCCTCGACTTCCCGGCTGACGCCGCGGGAGAGCTGACGGAGCCCACCGCTCCGGATGTCGACGGCACTGCAGAGGCGTCGATCGAGGGTGACGAGAACTCCGACGCCGCTGAACGGGCCGAGGACGCCGCTGCCGATGCTGTCGCCGCCGGCTACGCCGCGGCGGACGATGCCGCGGCTGCTGCCGACGATGCCGCTGCTGCGGCCGATTCCGTCGCTGATGCCGTGGCTGAGGCGGAAGCCGAAGCTGCCGCTGACGCGGAAGCGGCTGCCGAGGCCCAGGCTGCTGCTGAGGCGCTCGAGGTGCCGGAGGGGGAGTCCGCCGTCGCGGAGAAGCCCTCGGAAGCCGGAGTCGTCGAGGAAGCCACCGCAGAGGAGTCGGTCGCGCAGTCGACGACCGCCGTCGAGGCGACCGTCACCGAGGAGGAAGCTCCGGCCGCTCCCGAAGCTCCGGGTCCGGTGACTGCTGTGTCGCTCGGTCTGCTTCCCGAGGTGTTCGTCTCGCAGGTCTCCACACAGCTGCACTTCTACGCGCCTGAGATCGTCCCGCTCCCCGCGCAGCCGGGGCGCGAGCGCATCTTCGACCGGATCGCCGAGCGCGAGCAGTCGCAGGACGAGCCCGCGGGTCGTGGCCGCGGCCGTCGCCGCCGTGGCGGTTCCGAGGGTGACGACCAGCGCGAAGAGCCGCGTCAGCGTCAGCGCGTCGTCGAGTACATCACCGAGCCGAAGGCCATCAAGGGATCCACCCGCCTCGAGGCGAAGAAGCAGCGTCGCCGGGACGGGCGTGACGCTGGTCGTCGTCGCCCCGTCGTGACCGAGGCCGAGTTCCTCGCACGTCGCGAGTCCGTCGACCGCAAGATGGTCGTGCGCTCCAAGAACGGCCGCACGCAGATCGGTGTCCTCGAAGACGGCGTGCTGGTCGAGCACTACGTCGCCCGGAACCAGGACGCGTCGTTGATCGGCAACGTCTACCTCGGACGCGTGCAGAACGTGCTTCCCAGCATGGAGGCCGCGTTCGTCGACATCGGTCGTGGACGCAACGCCGTGCTGTACTCCGGCGAGGTCGACTGGGACGGCGTCGAGACGGGCAACCAGCCGCGCCGCATCGAACTGGCGCTCAAGCCCGGCGATCGCGTGCTCGTCCAGGTCACCAAGGACCCGGTCGGACACAAGGGTGCTCGTCTCACCAGCCAGATCTCCCTGCCCGGCCGCTACCTGGTCTACGTGCCGGGCGGTTCCATGAACGGCATCAGCCGCAAGCTTCCCGACAACGAGCGGGCACGCCTCAAGCGCATCCTCAAGGAGGTGCTGCCGGAGTCCTCCGGGGTGATCGTCCGCACGGCGGCCGAGGGTGCCACCGAGGACCAGCTCACTCGTGACGTGCAGCGTCTCACCTCGCAGTGGGAGCACATCCAGAAGCAGGTCGAGAACCAGCAGGCGCCCGCGCTCCTGCACGCGGAGCCCGACCTTCTCGTGAAGATCGTCCGCGACGTCTTCAACGAGGACTTCACCAAGATGCTCATCCAGGGCGAGGATGCGCAGCAGACCATCCGCGCCTACCTGGAGAGCGTGGCTCCCGACCTGCTCGAGCGCGTCGAGGCGTATGAGGACGAGACCGATCCGTTCGATGCGTTCCGCATCACGGAGCAGATCGAGAAGGCTCTCGATCGCAAGGTGTGGCTGCCCTCTGGTGGCTCGCTCGTGATCGACCGCACCGAGGCCATGACGGTCGTCGACGTCAACACCGGCAAGTTCGTCGGCTCGGGCGGAAACCTCGAGGAGACGGTCACCAAGAACAACCTCGAGGCAGCGGAGGAGATCGTCCGCCAGCTGCGGCTGCGTGACATCGGCGGCATCATCGTCGTCGACTTCATCGACATGGTCCTGGAGTCCAACCGCGATCTCGTGCTGCGGCGCCTGATCGAATGCCTGAGCCGCGACCGGACCAAGCACCAGGTCGCCGAGGTCACCTCGCTCGGGCTCGTGCAGATGACGCGCAAGAAGCTGGGGCTCGGCCTGCTCGAGACCTTCAGCGAGGCCTGCGAGGTCTGCGCCGGCCGCGGCGTCATCGTGCACCACGACCCGGTCGTGAAGCACCGCTCCAACGGCAACAACAACGGCGGCGGCAACGGCGGCAACGGGCAGAGCGGCCGTCGTCAGCGCGGCGGCGGTGGCAACGGGAACGGTCAGAACCAGAGCGCTCCGGCTGCCTCCGCGGTCACCCACAGCATCACGGAGGGGGCGAAGTCGGCCCTCGCGCAGATCGCCGCCTCCACCATCGCTCCGGCGGCGGATGGGGCACCGGAAGCCGAGGCGGCCGACGTCGCGTCGGAAGTGCCGGCCGCTGCCGATCGTCCGAAGAAGGCTCGCAAGAAGCGAGGCGGCGACCGCAAGGGCCCGAAGTCTCCCGCCGAGGCGCTGCTCGACTCGGTCCTCGACGCTCTCCCGGAGCCGAAGGCGCCGGGTCAGGGACGAGGACGTCGTCGGGTGAGCACAGCGGCGCTCACCGGCACGCCCGTCTCGGTGAACAACGAGCCGTCAGCGCCGGTCGCGGCTGCGGACTCGGAGTCCTGAGGCGATCAGTCGACGCACCAGCTCCTTGCCCGCGACGTGCTGGGCGCCGGCGGCGACGAGCCGGGGGATGATCTCCTCCGGCACGTCGTAGTGGTCGAGATCGAAAGCGCGTGCGGCGACGTCGTTCTCGCGCGCGAACGCGTGCAGCTCGTCGAGGCTCTCGTCGCTCACGAGGTGCGCCCACAGGCGTCCGTGGGCGGGCCAGAGCGGGTCGTCGACGAGTACGGTCACCCTTTCAGCCTAGGTCCGCGCCGGTGGGGCAGGGGCTGCTGGAGCGAGCCGCGATGTACGGACCCACCTCGCTTTGCGACACCGACCCGCATCCGGTAAAGTAGTCCCTTGGTGCGTATGCCGCGTCGTCCTCGTCGGTCGAAGCGGAGAGCCTTGCGTTCGCGCCCGCCGTTCCACGGTGCATGCAAGCAACAGTCTTCCCGTGAGATCTCGGAGCCGCGAGCTCCCCAACGAAACAGGTATGAAGTGGTTTACGCAGTAGTGCGCGCCGGTGGGCGGCAGGAGAAGGTCGAGGTCGGCACGATCGTTCAGCTCGACCGTGTCAAGGCTGCCCAGGGCGAGAAGATCGAGCTGGCCGCTGTGCTGCTCGTCGACGGCGCCTCGGTGACCACCGACGCTGACTCGCTGGCCAAGGTCAAGGTCACGGCTGAGGTCATCGGCAACCTCCGCGGCCCGAAGATCATCATCCAGAAGTACAAGAACAAGACCGGCTACAAGAAGCGCCAGGGCCACCGTCAGGAGCTCACGCGCGTCAAGATCACCGGCATCAAGTAAGCCAGAGGGGACTAGGACATGGCACATAAAAAGGGCGCAAGCTCAACCCGTAACGGTCGTGACTCCAACGCTCAGCGCCTCGGCGTGAAGCGCTTCGGCGGTCAGCAGGTCCTCGCCGGCGAGATCATCGTCCGCCAGCGCGGCACGCACTTCCACCCCGGCGTCAACGTCGGCCGTGGCGGCGACGACACGCTGTTCGCTCTGGCCGCCGGTGCGGTCCAGTTCGGCGCGAAGGGCGGCCGCAAGGTCGTCAACATCGTCGCCGCAGCTGAGTGATCACAGCGCGACACTAGTTATCCGGTTCGGGGCGGGCTTCGGCTCGCCCCGTCCGTGTATCTGCACACCGAAACACCACTCACATACAGGGGAATCCGCACATGGTCACGTTCGTCGACACCGTCACACTGCACCTTCGTGCGGGTAAGGGCGGCAACGGCTGCGTTTCCGTGCACCGCGAGAAGTTCAAGCCGCTGGGTGGTCCCGATGGAGGCAACGGCGGCGACGGCGGAGACGTCGTCCTCGTGGCGGACCCGCAGACCGGAACGCTGCTGTCGTACCATCACTCGCCGCACCGGTCCTCCGGCAACGGCGGTCCCGGCATGGGCGATCACCGTTCCGGCTTCCTGGGTGAGACGCTCGAGCTCCCCGTGCCGGTCGGCACCGTGGTGAAGAACACCGCGGGTGAAGTCCTCATCGACATGATCATCCCCGGCGAGCGGTTCGTCGTCGCGAAGGGCGGGATGGGCG
>NZ_LSJW01000121.1:0-2156 GCF_001557335.1 Microbacterium sp. CCH5-D1 | reverse complement strand
CGTCGGCACGGCCACCGGCGACGACGCCGCCTACATCGTGAGCTTCTACTCCACGTACGACTCCGACAGGTGCGCGCCGCACCACCTCCCCCTGTTCCACCGTGCGGTCGACGACCTGGCCGGTTTCGTGAAGGGCTTCGACGTGATCCACGTCGGCGGCGGCAACACCGCCAACATGCTCGACGTCTGGAAGCGCCAGGGCCTCGACGAGATCATGCGCGAGATGTGGGAGGACCCCGACTCGAACGTGGTGTTCACGGGCGGCAGTGCAGGAGGCATCTGCTGGTTCGAGGGCGGGACCACCGACAGCTACGGACCGACCCTGCAGGTGCTGCCGGAGGGACTCGGCTTCCTGCACGGCAGCTTCTGCCCACACTACGATGCCGAGGACCAGCGGCGTCCCCTCTTCCACGCGTCCCTGCTCAGCGGAGAGCTCTCGACGGGGTACGCGGTCGGCAACCTGCAGTCGCTGCACTTCGAGAACTCCGAGTTCGTCACCGCGGTGAGCCCGGTCGACGATGCCCTCGCCCTTCGCGTGGAGGCCATAGGCGGGAAGATCGTCGAGACCGAGCTGCCCACCGAGGTGCTCAGAGGCGCTGCGCCCATCGTGAAGGGACCGTCGTCATGAACGACAACGTGTGGATCCTCGTCGCCGAACTCATCGTCGTCATCCTCGCGATCTTCATGGGGACCCGCACGAGCGGGATCGGTCTGGGCGTCTGGGGGCTCGTCGGCGTCGCCGTGCTCGTCTTCGTCTTCGGCGAAGCGCCGGGCAACGCCCCGGTCGACGCGGTCTTCATCGTCATCACGGTCATCACGGCGGCATCGACCATGCAGGCGGCCGGCGGCATCGACTGGATGGTGTCGGTCGCGGCGAAGGTGATCAGACGCCGACCCCGATCGGTGGTCTTCCTCGCCCCGGCGATGTCGTTCCTGTTCACCGTCGGCGCAGGAACGGGCAACATCTTCTACCCGCTGCTGCCCGTCATCTACGACGTCTCGTACCAGCAGAAGATCCGACCGGAGCGGGCGCTCTCGGTGTCGGCCGTGGCCTCGCAGGTCGGCATCCTGTGCTCTCCTGTGTCCGCCGCGACCGCCTCGATGGTGGTGCTGCTCGCCCCGCAGGGCGTCGACCTCGGCGGACTGCTGCTGATCATGTGGCCCGCCTCGATCGTCGGCCTCTTCGTGGCGGCACTCGTGATGATGCGCCATGGCAAAGATCTGGAAGACGACCCCGAGTTCCAGAAGCGCCTCGCCGATCACCAGATCAAGCCGCCGGAGACCGACGCGCACGAGAAGAAGCTGCCTCCCACCGCGGTGCTCTCGGCCTCGCTGTTCCTCGCCGGCGTCGCTGTGATCGTGCTCTTCGGCCTGTTCGAGAACCTGCGTCCGGTCATCGGGACCGATGACGCCGGCGACCCGGTGCGCCTCAGCGTCACGGTCATCATCGAGGTCGTGATGGGCATCATCGCCGCCCTGATCTTCGTCTTCTGCAAGGTCAAGGCCGCAGATGTGCCCAAGCAGCCGACGTTCCCCGCCGGTATCGTCGGAGCCATCGCCCTGTTCGGCATCGCCTGGCTGGCGAACACCTTCGTCGCCGCGAACCAGACCCTCATCGTCGACGGCCTCGGCTCCGTGGTCTCCGGCTCCTCGGCGTTCCTCGGCGCGTTGCTGTTCGCGCTGGCCCTCTTCGCGGTCGCCATGCTCACGACGAGCCAGTCGAGTGCGACGAACGCGATCGTGCCGATCGGCATCACGATCGGCCTCCCCGCCTCCCTCCTGGTGGGCCTGTGGCCGGCGGCGATGGGCATCTACACGCTGCCGGCCAACGGCAGCCAGGTGGCCACCGTCGCGTTCGACCAGACGGGCACGACCAAGATGGGCAAGTTCGTCTTCGACCACTCGTTCCAGCTGCCGAACCTCATCTACGTGGCTGTGGCGATCATCGTCGGTGTGCCGCTCTCGTTCCTGTTCACCTGAGCCGAGCGGCCGGCCACGACATGACCGACGGCCTCGACCGGGCGACGCTCCGGCAGTTCCTGCTGGGGCTGGCGCAGGGCATGAACGCCTCCGCCGAGTCGGTCGACCGCATCCGTGACGTCATCGCAGAGGTGGCGAGGGCCTATGGGGGCGACGACGCCGACTTCGTGGTGCTG
>NZ_LSJW01000120.1:0-17206 GCF_001557335.1 Microbacterium sp. CCH5-D1 | reverse complement strand
CCCCGCCGAGGCCGCCGGCCTCGTGGAGGCTCTGGACGCGGTCCGTGTGATCGCGGCAGCCGCCGGGGTCGACATCGACGTGCTCCAGGCCGAACGCGCCGCCCTCCACCCGGGGCGCACCGGGTCGCTCCTGGTGGCAGGCGAAGAGGTCGGATACGTCGGCGAGCTGCACCCCGCTGTCGCCGAGGGGGCCGATCTTCCCGGGCGCGCGACCGTGTTCGAGCTCGACCTCGACCGCATCCTGTCGCTTGCCGGCGGACGGGTCGTCGCGGCTTCGCTGTCGACGTTCCCCGCCGCTACGCAGGACGTGTCGCTCCTGGTTCCGGCCGGGGTCCCCGCCGCGGATGTGCAGGCCGCCCTCGCCGAAGGTGCGGGCACGCTGCTGGAGTCGGTGCGCCTCGTCGACGACTACCGCGGAGAGGGCGTTCCGGAGGGTTCCAAGAGCCTGACCTTCGCACTGAGGTTCCGGGCGGATGACCGCACCCTCACCGCGGCGGAGGCCACGGAAGCCAAGCTCGCCGGAGTCGAGGTCGCTGCGCAGCGCTTCGGAGCGACGCTGCGCGACTGAGGATCGATCCGCGGTGTGAGGCGGACCGTGTCGTCGCTCGGACGATCCGGGCCGTCGCCGGAGTACCGTGGCGGGATGAGAATCCTCCCCCAGGGCACTCCGGCCGCCGTCCCCGACGGGGCGCGACCGCTCGGCGAGGGACCGTTCCTCGAGCCCGGCGCACAGATCGACTGGCATTATCGGAAGCCGGGGTGGCAGCCGGGAGAGCCGTCCAGGATCTCGCCGATGCGGGTGGTACGCGATGATGAGCGCGGTCTCGTGGCCTGGCTCGCTCCGGGGACCCTCCAGGAGGCGCCGGGATCCAGCGACGGTCAGCGCGTGCGGGAAGTGCCTCTCGCCCGGCGCTGGCTCGAGCCGCGGACGCGCATCGTGGAGCGCTGGCGGGGCAACGGGGTGCTGTGCATCGCCCCTGCGGGGATGCCGTGGTCGATCTGGCTGTTCTGGGGCGACACCACCGGGCCGGACTGGGCGTTCTCCGGGTGGTACGTGAATCTCGAGAACGCGCATCTGCGGACAGACCGGGACACCTTCTCGTCCGACCATATCCTCGACGTCGAGATCGATCCGGCGGGCGGCATCCACCTCAAGGACGAGGATGAGCTCGTCGCCGCGATCGCCCAGGGACGGCTCAGCTCCGAGCAGGCCGCGCAGATCGAGCGGCACGCGGACGCGGCCATCGCGTCGTTCGAGGCCGACGACTGGCCGTTCGACTCCGCGTGGACCCGCTGGCGGCCCGACCCCGCCTGGACGGTTCCGGTGCTGGCAGGCCTTGACCGGTTGGGTGCAGGCACACCATGACGGATGTTCTGATCCTGGGCGGCACCGGGTGGCTCTCCGGGCGCATCGCCGGTCACTGGCGCGACCACGGAGCCACGGTCACCTGCCTCGCTCGAGGCACACGGCCCGCGCCGGAGGGAACGGTCCTGGTGCGTGGCGATCGCGAGGAGGCTTCGACCTACGCCGACCTCGCACGACGGGAGTGGGACCACGTCGTCGACATCTCCTCCCAGGCGGCGCATGTCGATCGGGCAGTCGAGATGCTGGGCGATCGAGCGGCACGATGGACGTACGTGTCATCCGTGTCGGTGTACTCCGATGACGAGACGGTCGGTGCGGACGAATCGGCTCCACGACACCCGGCGGCGGTTCTCGGCGACGAGTACGAGTACGCGGCGCAGAAGGTCGCCGCCGAGGACTCCGTCGCCCGATTGGGGGAGCGGGCACTCGTGGTGCGTCCCGGCCTGATCGTGGGCGGCGGAGACCCGAGCGACCGCTTCGGCTACTGGAGTGCCGCGTTCGCTCGTGCCGACGCTGACGCCGTGCTGCTGCCCCCGCTGGACGGGCGGAGCGCTCAGTTGATCGACGTCGACGATCTGGCGGAGTACATCGTCACCGCGCGAGGCAGCGGAGCCGTCAACGCCGTCGGCGACGAGAGGCCTCTCGCGGATGTGCTGCGGATGGTCCGCGCTGCATCCGGGCACACCGGGGCGACCGTCGTCGCGGACGAGGAGTGGCTCATCGCGCATGACGTGGACCACTGGGCCGGCCCGCGCTCCCTGCCGCTGTGGCTCCCGCCCGAGATGACGGGATTCATGACCCGCTCGAACGCGGCATTCCATGAGACCGGTGGGACGCTCCGTCCGCTCGTCGACACGATCGAGCGCGTGCTCGCCGACGAACGGGAGCGCGGACTCGACCGCGAACGACGTGCCGGGCTCACGCGGGCGCAGGAGCGGGCGCTGCTGGCCGATCGATAGACTGCGGACAGTGACACGGGGTGCCGCGATCCGCGGCTGAGAACAGACCCGTCGAACCTGATCTAGTTCGTACTAGCGAAGGGATGTCGCGATGAGCGATCTTCTGCGTCCTGATTCCACCCACGATCTCGCCGAAAAGGCTGCGGTGCTGCTGGGGGTGTTGCGTGAGGCGCCACCGCTGACGCACTGCATCACCAATGCCGTGGTCACCGGCTTCACCGCCAACGTGCTGCTGGCGCTCGGGGCTGCTCCCGCCATGGTCGACATCGTCGGTGAGGCCGGCATGTTCGCCGGTGTCGCCTCGGGGATGCTGGTCAACCTGGGGACGCCCACCCCGGAGCAGCGCGCGGCGGCTCTGGAAGCCGTCACCGGTGCGAGGGCAGCCGGTACGCCCTGGGTGCTCGACCCCGTCGCGGTCGGTGCGCTCCCGGTGCGCACCGCACTCGCGCGTCAGCTCGTCGAGCAGCGTCCGACCGCGATCCGCGGCAACGCCTCGGAGGTGCTGGCTCTCGCGGGGCTCAGCGCCGGTGGGCGGGGTGTGGATTCCACCGACAGCACCGAGTCCGCGGCTGAGGCCGCATCGGCGCTGGCTCGGACGACACGCGGTGTGGTGGCCGTGTCCGGCCCGATCGATCTGCTCACCGACGGGGAACGCGTGCTGCGGTTGTCCAACGGGCACGAGCTGCTCACGAGGGCCACGGGCGGCGGTTGTGCTCTGGGCGCGGTGATGGCGGCCTTCCTCGGCGCCGCGCGGGCGACAGGGCACGACGCGCTCACGGCGGTCGCGTCGGCGAGCCTCGTGTACACGATCGCGGCGGAGCAGGCAGCGGAGCGGTCCACCGGGCCGGGGAGCTTCGCCGTCGCGCTGCTGGATGCGCTCGCCGCCGTGGACTCCGCCGACATCAGGGTCCGTGCCCGCGTCGAAGGAGGTGCGCTGTGAACGCCGACCTCTCGCTCTACCTCGTCACGGATGCGGAGCTGTGCGGAGACCGGGGCGTCGTCGAGACCGTCCGGCACGCGGTGGAAGGCGGGGTGCGCATCGTGCAGCTGCGCGACAAAGAGGCGACCGACGAGGAGACGGTCGAACAGCTGGTCGCGCTGTCGCAGGCGATCGACGGTCGGGCGCTGCTCGTGGTGAACGATCGGCTGGGCGCGGCCATGGCTGCTCGTGAGCGTGGAGCCAGGGTCGATGGCGTGCACCTCGGTCAGGGCGACGCCTCGGTGCTGCGCGCCCGTGAGGCACTCGGACCCGACGCGTTGATCGGCCTCACCGCCAACACTGCCGCGCACCTCGACGCGGTGCGGGCCCTCCCGGCCGGGACGGTCGACTACCTCGGGGTCGGCGTCATCCGTCCCACCCTCACGAAGCCGGATCACCCCGTCCCGCTCGGGGTGGAGGGCTTTCGCGACATCGTCCGGAACAGCCCGCTCCCGTGCGTGGCGATCGGCGGCGTCGGCATCGACGACACCGAGGCCCTTCGCGATGCCGGTGCGGCGGGGGTGGCCGTGGTCTCGGCGCTGTGTGCCGCCGACGATCCGGCCGCCGTAGCGACGCGGTTCCTGCGACGCTGGCGCTCCGGCATCGTACCGCGAGTGCTCAGCATCGCCGGGAGCGACCCGTCCGGAGGTGCGGGCATCCAGGCCGACCTCAAGTCCATCGCCGCGAACGGCGGGTACGGGATGGCTGTGCTCACGGCGCTGACCGCGCAGAACACGCAGGGCGTGCGCGCTGTGCACGTGCCGCCGGTCGACTTCCTCCGCGCGCAGCTCGATGCTGTGTCGGACGACATCGTGATCGACGCCGTGAAGATCGGGATGCTCGCCGACGCCGAGGTCATCCGCGCAGTGGGGCCGTGGCTCGACCGTGTGCGCCCGCCTGTCGTGGTGCTCGATCCCGTCATGGTCGCGACCTCCGGCGACCGGCTGCTGGATCCGGAGGCGGAGCGAGCACTGCACGGACTCCTCGCGCGGGCGACTCTGGTCACTCCGAATCTCGCCGAACTCGCGGTGCTCGCCGGTCGGGAGATCGCCGACTGGGAGGATGCCATCTCCGCGGCGCACGAGCTGTCCGCCCGGATCGATGCGGCCGTCCTGGTCAAGGGCGGCCATCTCGTCGGGGATGAGGCCCCCGATGCGTTGGTCGACGCGGCGCGCGGTCTGCGCAGAGACTTTCCAGGACGACGGATCACGACCGGAAACACCCATGGCACCGGCTGCTCGCTGTCGTCCGCGCTCGCGACCCTGCTCGCGCGGGGGCACGACGCAGAAGCGGCCGTCGGCGCCGCGCGCATCTGGCTTCGCGAAGCCCTGCGGGCGGGGGACGCGTTGCGCGTCGGCGGTGGGCACGGGCCGATCAACCACTTCTCCGGACTCTGGGAACGGGCGGGAACAGAGGCCCGTCCGGTCGCGGACGACATCGCGGCGGACTGGTGGCACGACATCAGGGAGATCCGCACCGCGATCGACGAGCTGCCCTTCATCCGCACGCTCGCCGACGGGACGCTGGAGCGCGGACCGTTCCTGTCCTATCTCGCCCAGGACGCGCTGTACCTGCGCGAGTACGCCCGTGTGCTCGCGGAAGCGTCCCGGCTCGCGCCGACATCCGATGAGCAGGCGTTCTGGGCGGAGTCGGCACGCGGTTCGATCGTGGGCGAGCTCGAGCTGCACGCGTCGTGGTTGACTCCGACGCAGGGGGTGAGCGCGGACACGTTCTCCGCCGAGCCGGGGGCGGCCACCACCGCCTACCTCGATCACCTGCGCTCTGTCGCGTTCGGTGGGGACTACGCCGAGATCGTCGCGGCCGTCCTCCCGTGCTTCTGGCTCTACACCGACCTCGGCCGACGCCTGCACGCCGGGGCCTTCGGTCAGTACGCGCAGGATCCCCAGCACCCCTACGCCTCGTGGCTGGCGACCTACGCCGATCCCGCGTTCGAAGAGGCGACCGAGACGGCGATCGCCTACGCCTCCGAAGCGGCGGCAACGGCTGATGCCGCGACCCGCGCCAGGATGCGCCACGTCTTCGAGGTCTCGAGTGCCCACGAACTCGCCTTCTTCGCCGCACCGCTGGAGCCCTCACCCCGCAGATGACGAACCGGATTTGCGGTGGCAGCCGAGGCCGCGCTACTGTCGCGACATGCCTTCGGCCGCCACCGCTTCTCCGACGCTCGCTCCGAGCGTCATCGCTGTGCGCCGACGCCGCGGCCGCCGACTGTAGGCGACCCCGCCCTTCTGCCCGTGCGCGCACGGCGGTCGAGTGCCGGTGTCGCCGCCTCCGGCCCCGTCCACGGTCCCGATTTCCTCGAGGGCCTGACCGTTAAGGTAGAAGCATGACGTATTCCGTCGCCGTCTCCGGCGCATCCGGCTACGCAGGCGGCGAGATTCTGCGCCTCCTGGCCGCCCATCCCGACATGGAGATCCGCACCGTCACGGCGCATTCGAACGCCGGGCAGCCTCTCGTCGACCACCAGCCGCACCTGCGCTCACTCGCACACCTCACGCTGCAGGACACGACACCGGAGATCCTGGCCGGCCACGACATCGTGTTCCTCGCCTTGCCGCACGGGCAGTCGGGGCAGTACACCGATGCGCTGGGCGATGTCCCGCTCGTGATCGATGCCGGCGCCGACCACCGACTCACGTCCGCCTCGGCGTGGGATGCGTTCTACGGCGGCGACTTCCACGAGCCGTGGACCTACGGTGTGCCCGAGCTCCTCATCGACGGGGTCAAGCAGCGCGAGCACCTCCGTGGAGCCACGCGCATCGCGGCGCCGGGATGCAATGCCTCCACCGTGAGTCTCAGCCTCGCGCCCGGTGTGGCCTCCGGGGTGATCGACCCCTCCGACATCGTCTCCGTGCTCGCCGTCGGACCGTCCGGCGCGGGGAAGAGCCTCAAGACGAACCTGCTCGGCAGCGAGATCCTGGGCACCGCCAACCCCTATGCGGTCGGCGGCACCCACAGACACATCCCCGAGATCCGTCAGGCGCTCGCCGCGGCGTCCGGGGTGGAGTCCGACGGCATCCGGATCTCGTTCACGCCGGTGCTGGTGCCCATGTCGCGCGGGATCCTCGCCACGTCCACCGCACCCATCGTCGACGGTGCGACGGATGCGCAGATCCGTGACGCCTGGCAGAGCGCCTATGGCGACGAGACCTTCGTGCAGCTGCTGCCCGAGGGACGCTTCCCCCGCACGGCCGACGTGCTCGGAGCCAACACCGCGCTGATCGGCCTCGCGATCGACCGGGCCGCGAACCGGGTCACGGTCGTCACCGCGGTCGACAACCTCGTCAAGGGCACCGCCGGCGCTGCCGTCCAATCCATGAACATCGCGCTGGGTCTTCCCGAAGCCCGCGCCCTCTCAGTGAACGGAGTAGCGCCGTGAGCGTCACCGCCCCCGCAGGATTCGAAGCGGCCGGTGTCGCCGCCGGGCTGAAGTCGACCGGGAAGCCCGATGTCGCCGTCGTCGTCAACCGCGGACCTCGCAAGGTGGGTGCCGCGGTCTTCACCAGCAACCGCGCCAAGGCGAACCCGATCATCTGGTCGCAGCAGGCAGTGGCCGACCGGGTCGTCGAGGCCGTGGTGCTCAACTCCGGCGGTGCGAACTGCTTCACCGGCGCGTTCGGGTTCCAGACCACCCACCAGACGGCGGAGAAGGCGGCCGAACTGCTCGGCGTCAGCGCCGGGGATGTGCTGATCTGCTCCACCGGTCTTATCGGCACCGGGGACGAGACGTTCCGCTCGCGTGTGCTGGCCGGCACCGAGCAGGCGATCGCCGAGCTCAGCGCCGACGGCGGGGAGAGCGCGGCACAGGCCATCATGACCACCGACACCGTTGCGAAGACCGCCGTGATCAGCCGTGATGGCTGGACGATCGGCGGTATGGCGAAGGGCGCCGGCATGCTCGCGCCGGGACTCGCCACGATGCTCGTGGTGATCACCACCGATGCCGTCCTCGAGCCGCTTCAGGCCGATAAGGCGCTGCGCCGTGCGACAGGGCAGACGTTCGACCGTCTCGATTCCGACGGCTGCATGTCGACGAACGACCAAGTCACGCTCCTCGCCAACGGGGCATCCGAGGTCGTGCCGGACCTCGACGACTTCACCGCCGCGCTCATCGAGCTCTCCCAGGAGCTCGCGGTCAAGCTGCAGGGTGATGCCGAGGGCGCGAGCCACGACATCACGATCGAGGTGCAGCATGCTGTGACCGAGCAGGACGCCGTCGAGGTCGGCCGGTCGGTCGCGCGCAACAACCTCTTCAAGGCAGCGATCTTCGGCAACGATCCGAACTGGGGGCGGGTGCTCGCGGCGATCGGAACGACGAATGCGCAGTTCGACCCCTACGACGTCGACGTCTGGATGAACGGCGTGCGCGTCTGCAGCCAGGGTGGTCCGGACCGCCCCCGCGAAGAGGTCGACCTCACCCCGCGCGCCACGCACCTCATGATCGACCTCAAGGTCGGGGAGTCGACGGCCACGGTGCTCACGAACGACCTGACCCACGACTACGTGCACGAGAACAGCGCCTACGCCTCATGACCGACATCCAGGACACCACGCCGGACGTCGCCGCGCAGAAGGCCACGACGCTCATCGAGTCGCTGCCGTGGCTGAAGAAGTTCCGCGACCAGATCGTCGTCATCAAGTACGGCGGCAACGCCATGGTGTCGGAGGAGCTGCAGGACGCCTTCGCCCAGGACATCGCCTACCTCCGCTACGTCGGGGTGCTTCCGGTCGTGGTGCATGGTGGAGGGCCGCAGATCTCCAACATGCTGCAGCGGCTCGAGATCCCGAGCGAGTTCAAGGGCGGCTACCGCGTCACCAACACCGAGGCGATCAGCGTCGTGCGCATGGTGCTCACCGGTCAGGTCAACCCGCAGCTCGTGTCGAAGATCAACTCGCACGGCCCGATCGCGACCGGCCTCAGCGGGGAGGACGCCGGACTCTTCGGAGGGCGCCGTCGTGGTGTCGTGATCGACGGCGAAGAAGTCGACCTCGGTCGGGTCGGCGACGTCGTCGAGGTCGATCCGACGCCCGTGCTCGACCACCTCGCCGCAGGGCGCATCCCGGTGGTGTCGAGCATCGCGCCCGATCTCGATCACCCCGGGCAGTCGCTCAACGTCAACGCGGATGCCGCGGCAGCCGCTCTCGCGGTCTCGTTGCACGCGCGAAAGCTCGTCATCCTGACCGACGTGCCGGGGCTGTATGCCGACTGGCCCAACCGCGACTCGCTCGTCTCCCATCTGACGTCGGATGCGCTCATCCAGATGCTTCCGACGCTCGAGTCGGGGATGATCCCGAAGATGCGGGCCTGTCTCGACGCGGTCGAGGGCGGCGTCGACGCGGCGGCGATCATCGATGGGCGGGTGCCGCACTCGGTGCTCGTCGAACTCTTCACCAGCAAGGGAATCGGGACCGAAGTGGTCCTGGGAAAGAACGAGGTGACGGCATGACCGTCTGGCAGGACGATGCGGCACGCGATCTCGTGCTCAACGCGGGGGAGCGGCTCGCGCTGCTGGTCCGCGGTGAGGGCTCGTACCTGTGGGATGCCGACGGCCGACGCCACCTCGACTTCCTCGCGGGCATCGCGGTGACCTCGCTCGGGCACGCGCATCCGGCCTTCGTCGAGGCGGTCTCGACGCAGGCGGCCACGCTCGCGCACGTGTCGAACTACTTCGCCACCCCGCCCCAGCTCGCGCTCGCGGCACGCCTGAAGCGTCTGGCCGGTGCCGGCATCGACGGTCGCGTGTTCTTCTCGAACTCGGGTGCCGAGGCCAACGAGGCCGCGTTCAAGCTCGCGCGTCTGCACGGCGGCTCCGAGCGGCCGCGCATCCTCGCTCTCGAGAACGGCTTCCACGGTCGTACGATGGGCTCGCTCGCGCTCACCGCCAAGGTCTCGATGCGCGCGCCGTTCGAGCCGATGCCCGCCGGGGTCGAGCACATTCCCGCCACGATCGAGGCTCTCGAGGCCGCGATGGATGACCGCGTCGCCGCGATCATCGTCGAGCCCATCCAGGGCGAGGCCGGAGTGGTCGAGCTGCCGGAGGGTTATCTCGCCGCTGCGCGCTCGCTGACCCTCGCTCACGGCGCCCTGCTGATCGTCGACGAGATCCAGACCGGTGCCGGTCGTACCGGTGAATGGTTCGGGTTCAGCCACGAGGGCATCACCCCCGATGCGATCACCCTCGCCAAGGGCATCGGCGGCGGCTTCCCGATCGGCGCGCTGGTCACCTTCGGCAGCGCCAGTGCGCTCTTCACCCCGGGATCCCACGGTTCCACCTTCGGCGGCAACCCGCTCGCGACCGCGGTCGCGGACGCGGTCCTGGCCGAGATCGAGAGTGGCGGCCTGGTCGAGAACGCCGCCCGTCGTGGTGCCGAGCTGCGCGAGATCCTGCTCGGCATCGACTCGCCGCTGATCGACCGTGTGCGCGGACGTGGTCTGCTCATCGGCGTGGCGCTGACTGCGCCCGTCGCCGGTGAGGTCGTCGCGGCCGCCCAGGCGCGCGGTCTCATCGTCAACGCCGCCAACCCCGAGACGGTTCGCATCGCACCGGCTCTCACGATCGGCGACGCCGAGCTCGCCGAGTTCCGCGAGCTGTTCACGGCTTCGCTCGCCGACGTCCAGGCCTCTGCTGCCGGAAAGGTATCCGCATGACCCGCCACCTGCTGCGTGACGACGATCTGACCCCCGCCGAGCAGGCCGAGATCCTCGATCTCGCGATCGAGCTGAAGAAGGACCGGTGGGCCGACAAGAGCCTGGCCGGCCCCCAGACCGTCGCGGTCATCTTCGACAAGTCCTCCACGCGCACCCGCGTCTCGTTCGCGGTGGGGATCGCCGACCTCGGCGGTTCGCCGCTGATCATCTCGACAGCGAGCAGCCAGCTCGGCGGCAAGGAGACCCCGTCCGACACCGCTCGCGTCCTGGAGCGCCAGGTCGCGGCCATCGTGTGGCGCACGTATGCGCAGTCGGGTCTCGAGGAGATGGCGGAAGGTACGCGTGTGCCGGTCATCAATGCGCTGTCGGATGACTTCCACCCGTGTCAGCTGCTCGCCGACCTGCTCACGATCCGCGAGCACAAGGGCGACCTGAAGGGGCTCACGCTGACGTTCTTCGGAGACGGGCAGAGCAACATGGCGCACTCCTACGCGCTCGCCGGTGTGACTGCGGGCATGCACGTGCGCATCGCGTCGCCCGAGGACTACGCTCCTCGTGCGGATGTCATCGAGGCCGCCGATCGACGCGCCGCCGAGACCGGCGGGTCGATCACCCTCTTCACCGACCCGGTCGAGGCCTCTGCCGGTGCCGACGTCGTCGTGACCGACACCTGGGTGTCGATGGGCAAGGAGGAGGAGAAGCTCGCACGCATCCGCGACCTCGGCGGCTACAAGGTCACTCCGGAGACGATGACCCTGGCCGATCCTGAGGCGATCTTCATCCACTGCCTCCCTGCAGACCGCGGCTACGAGGTCGATTCCAGCGTGATCGACGGTCCGCAGAGCGTGGTCTGGGACGAGGCCGAGAACCGCCTGCACGCGCAGAAGGCGCTGCTGGTCTGGCTCCTCGGCAAGAAGGACGCGTGATGAGCGACGCGACGCACGAAGGCACCAACGAAGGCGCGCTCTGGGGCGCCCGCTTCGCCACAGGGCCCTCGCCTGAACTGGTGGAGCTGAGCCGTTCCACCCACTTCGACTGGATCCTCGCTCCGTACGACATCGCGGGCTCCCACGCGCACGCCACCGCGCTCGAAGCGGCCGGGTACCTGGAACCGGACGAGGCGCGGCGGATGCACGAGGGGCTGGACGCGGTCGCGCGCAAGGTCGCCGTCGGCACTCTGCGCCCCGTGCCGACCGATGAGGACGTCCACGGCGCGCTGGAGCAGGCGCTGATCGTCGAGCTCGGGCCGGAGCTCGGCGGGCGGCTGCGTGCCGGTCGCAGCCGCAACGACCAGATCGCCACGCTCGTGCGCATGTACCTGATCGACCATGCGCGAGTGATCGCCCGCGACATCCTCCGGGTGATCGATGCCCTGGTCGCTCAGGCCGAGGCTCATCCGACGGCGATCCTTCCCGGCCGCACGCATCTGCAGCACGCACAGCCGGTGCTGCTCGCCCACCACCTGCAGGCGCACGGGTGGCCGCTGGTGCGTGAGCTCGAACGTCTCGTGGACTGGCGTCGTCGCGCCGGTGTCTCGCCGTACGGCGGCGGAGCGCTGGCCGGTTCCACCCTCGGGCTCGATCCCGCACTCGTGGCGACCGAGCTGGGCCTCGACCGCCCCGCGGAGAACTCGCTCGACGGCACGGCGGCTCGCGATGTCGTGGCGGAGTTCGCCTTCATCACGGCGATGACCGGCGTCGACATCTCGCGCCTGTCCGAGGAGATCATCCTCTGGAACACCCGCGAGTTCGGCTTCGTCACCCTCGACGACGGCTACTCGACGGGCTCGAGCATCATGCCGCAGAAGAAGAACCCCGACATCGCCGAGCTCGCTCGGGGCAAGTCGGGGCGTCTGATCGGAAACCTTTCCGGCCTGCTCGCCACCCTCAAGGGCCTCCCGCTCGCGTACAACCGCGACCTGCAGGAGGACAAGGAGCCGGTCTTCGACTCGGTGCAGACCCTCGAGGTGGTGCTTCCCGCGTTCGCCGGGATGATCGCGACGCTGCGTTTCGACACCGAACGGATGGCGGCGCTCGCGCCTCAGGGGTTCTCCCTTGCGACCGATGTCGCCGAGTGGCTCGTGAAGCGCCGCGTGCCGTTCCGGGATGCGCACGAGATCTCCGGTGCGCTCGTGCGGGCGTGCGAGGAGCGGGGGATCGGGCTGGAGGATGCTTCCGATGAGCTGCTGCTCTCGGTGTCGCCGCATCTCGTGCCCGAGGTGCGCGAGGTCCTCACGATCGAGGGCTCCGTCGGGTCGCGGACCGGGATCGGCGGCACCGCACCGGAACGGGTCGCCGAGCAGCGCGCGGAACTCGTCGCGCGCGCACAGGCAGCAGCCCACGCCCTCGGTATCTGACCGGAGGCTTCTGACCGGAGGCGTAGGCGGCCGCCGTCGCTGCCTGCTCAGTGCAGGTCGGCGTCGGCCTCCGACCGTTCCCAGCGCGTGAAGCGCACGGTGAGGCCGGCGCGGGTCGGTGCCGCGAGGAACGGACCGGCTGCCGCGGCTGCCTGTCCGTCGAATGGGGCGACCCTGACGAGTCGCCAGGGGCCGTCGTCGGCGCGGGCGCGAACGATCAGGGAATCCGCCCAGCGGCTGACGCGCACGGTGATCTCGTTCTCGAGCCACTCGTCGACGTGGCCGACGGACCAGTCGGAGACACCGGCTGTGACCACGGCGCCGAGTCCCAGATGGCCGTCGGCGTACTCGAGACCCGTCTTCACCCAGTGCTCCTCGTCGATGCGCACGAAGACGCCTGCCTGGTCGAACTGGCCGTCCCACGGTGCGCGGAAGGAGACCTCCATGGCCTCGCCGACCCCGAGCGGGGCGAGCAGGGCGTGCTCGGTGTCGTGCACGAAGCCGTAAGCGGTGTGCCGCCAGGCATCGCTGCTCTCCACCGCGGTGACATCGAGCGGAGTCGTTCCGGCGGGTAGCGCGGCGGGGGAGGTCGGAGCGTTGGTCCAGGTTCCGTCGGACCAGGGGATCATGTGCGATTCAGGCATGATCTCAAGATATAACCAATTGACGCATAAGTCGAGGATTATTCGTGATATGGTTATGCCATGGTCATCGCGGTACTCGCAGACATCGTGGGTTCTCGTCGTCTCGACGATCGCACAGCCGCGCAACGCGTGCTCGACGACACCATAGCCGACGTCGAAGCAGACCTCCCGTTGGCGGCGCAGCCGCTCACGCCCACCGTCGGCGACGAGCAGCAGGGTGTCTATCTCGATCTGGCCGACGCCATGGTGTCGCTCCTGATGATCCAGCTGCGGCTGCCGGACGGTGTCGCCTTCCGCTTCGGCATCGGGGTGGGGGAGGTGCGCCCTGTCGAGTCCGTGCACGGTGAACTCGCCGACGGACCGGGCTGGTACGCGGCCAGAGCGGCGATCGAGACCGTGCACGCGCGAGAGAGTCGCGCCGTGCCGCGCACGCGGTCGTGGATTGTCGGATCATCCGGGCAGGATGAGGTCATGGAGAGCACGATCGCGGCATCGAACGCCTACCTCCTCGTCCGCGATGAGCTGGTGGGGGCGATGAGCGAGCGGGAACGACGGCTCGCCTACGGTCGTCTGCTCGGTCGATCCCAGCAGGAACTCGCTGCGGAAGAGGGCATCACCCAGCCCAGCGTCTCCAAGTCGCTGCGCAGTGCGGGAACGGCTGCGCTCATCGAGGGCGTAGCCGCGCTTCGAGGGGCGCGCGCATGATCGTCGCGGGGTTCCTCCTCCTGGCGGTCGGCGCCGCCGATCTGGTGCGTCAGTTCGCGCCCCGCCGCTGGGTCGGCTATCTCGTGATCGCCGTCATCCTGCTCCTGCTCGGCAGCGTCGGCGATGCCCTTCTTCCCACGGTGCTCGCCCTCGTCGTCGGCGCGCTCTGGGTGTGGTGCATGCCGACGGAGCGTCCGGCGCCCCTGGGGTTCTGGCCGGCCGTCCTGCTCGCGGTTCTGAGCGTCGGAGCCGTCGTCTGGCTCGGCGCCCGTTCCGACTCCGGTCTCATCGGTGCGATCTGGCACCTCCGGTCGCCGTTCGGGGAGGTTCCGTTCGATCTCGCCATGCTCGCGCTCGGTGCCGGGGTCTTCCTCCTCGAGTCGTCGAACCTCGTGGTGCGTGCGGCACTCGATGGCGAGCACACGTGGCTTCCCCGTGACCCGGCGATGCCGACCGCGGAGGCAGCGCCTGTCGTGGCCGGAACCGCGGAAACAGGAACCACCGAAGCAGACACCGTCCAGGCAGACACCGTCGAGGAGGAGGGTGCCGAGACGGCACCCGCACCCCGCGATCCGCGCAGCGGCTTCAAAGGCGGTCGACTGATCGGACCGCTGGAGCGCATCCTCGTCCTCATCCTCACGCTCGCCGCGGCGTATCCGATCCTCGCCGCGATGCTCGCGGCGAAGGGCATCGTCCGATTCCCCGAGATCTCCCGCGATGGCGAGACCGGCGCCCGCGCCGAGTACTTCCTCGTCGGCAGTCTGGTGAGCTGGGTGATCGCGCTGGGTGCCGCTTTCCTGGTTTGGTGGGCGGCGCACAGCTGAGGGACCTCAACTCAGCGATCGATACCAGTCCAGCTTCTCCGCGAGGCGTCGCTGCTGCGCGAGGACCTCGGCGAGCTGCTGTTCGACTGTCGCCGCATGCTCTTCGAGGAGTGCGATCCGTTCGGGGATCGTCTCCTCGCTCCGACAGAGCTGTCCGTAGCGGCGCAGTCGTTCGACCGGCATGCCCGTCTCGCGAAGGCACTTGAGGAAGTCGAGCAGCCCGAGGTCGGCGTCGGTGTAGGCGCGATGCCCGCCGGCGGTGCGGGTGACCGTGGGCAGGATGCCTTCCCGTTCGTAGTACCTGAGCGTGTCGATGCTGAAGCCGGAACGCGCTGCGGTCTCCGCCGGGGTGTACGTCGTCATCTCCTGAGCATAGGTCTTGACCTGGAGTGCGCTCCAGGTTGCACAGTGAGGTCATGACCACTCGGAACGCACCCGCATCCCCGCTCGTCCTCGGCGCGATGTCCTTCGGCACGCTCGTCGACGAGGACACCTCCTTCGCCCTGCTCGACCGTTTCGTCGAGCGAGGCGGCACCTGGATCGACACGGCAGACTGCTACAGCTTCTGGGCGAGCGAGAGCGGACACGGGGGAGCGTCGGAGGAAGTCATCGGACGCTGGCTCGCGGCACGACCAGGCGCCCGGCAGCAGGTGCGCATCTCCACCAAGGTGGGAGCGGAGCCGCTGTGGCCCGGCTCCTGGCCCGAACACCGGACCGGGCTCTCGCCACGCGCGATCGGTGCCGCCGTCGAGGGGATTCTCGATCGCCTCGGCGTCGACAGGATCGACCTGCTCTGGTTGCACCAGGAGGACCGCGCCGTCGCGATCGAGGACACCGTCGACGCCCTGGCCGCGCTCACGTCCGCCGGCACGGTGACCCGTGTCGGCGCCTCCAACCATCCTGCCTGGCGCATCGAACGCGCCCGCGCTCACGCCAAGTCGATCGGCAGCGTCCCCATCGATGCCTTCCAGCTGAACAGCACCTACCTGCGCACCCGACCGGGCACCCTCCCACCCGGTGTGGCGCATCCCTTCGGCGTGCTCAGCGATGAGCAGCGGGACTTCGCCCGAGACAACGGCATCGAGGTGTGGGCGTACACGCCGTTGCTCTCGGGGGCGTATGACAACCAGGCCAAACCGGTACCCGAGGTGTACGACCACCCGGGGACCACGCGGCGGCTCGCGGTGCTGGAGGAGATCGCCGCCGCTCGCGGAGTCGGCAGAGGGCAGATCGTGCTGGCCTGGCAGCTCGCACGGGGGATCCGCCCCATCGTCGGGGGAAGCAGAGTAGAGCAGTTGGACGCCGCCATGGATGCGGCATCGATCTCGCTGACGGCGCAGGAGTTCGACCGTCTTGACACGCCTGTCTGAACGGAATTCGAGGCTGTACCGCGCTGATAGCCTGGAGCGCGTGTCAACTCCCGATCTGACGACCGCACCCCAGGCGATCGATCCCGCGTTCGAGAACGTGTGGGACGAACTCGTGTGGCGTGGCCTGGTCCATGTGTCCACCGACCAGGAGGCGCTGCGCGCCCTGCTCGCGGGAGACCCGATCACGTACTACTGCGGTTTCGATCCGACGGCGGCGAGTCTGCACCTCGGAAACCTCGTGCAGCTGCTCACGCTGCGTCGCATCCAGCTCGCCGGTCACAAGCCGCTCGGTCTCGTCGGCGGCTCGACCGGTCTGATCGGCGACCCTCGTCCAACGGCCGAGCGCACGCTGAACACGCGGGAGACGGTCGAGGACTGGGTCGGACGCCTGCGTGCCCAGGTCGAGCGCTACCTCAGCTTCGAGGGTGAGAACGCCGCCCGCATCGTGAACAACCTCGACTGGACGGCGCCGCTGAGCGCGATCGACTTCCTGCGCGAGATCGGCAAGTACTTCCGTGTGGGCACGATGCTCAAGAAGGATGCGGTCGCGGCGCGACTCAACTCCGATGAGGGCATCAGCTACACCGAGTTCAGCTACCAGATCCTGCAGGGCATGGACTTCCTCGAGCTGTACCGGCAGTACGACTGCGTGCTGCAGACCGGCGGCTCGGATCAGTGGGGCAACCTCACCAGCGGCACCGAGCTCATCCGCCGTGCCGAGGGGGCGTCGGTGCATGCCATCGGCACACCCCTCATCACGAACAGCGACGGCACGAAGTTCGGCAAGAGCGAGGGCAACGCCATCTGGCTCGACGCCGACATGTGCAGCCCGTACCGGATGTACCAGTTCTGGCTGAGCACCGCGGACTCCGACGTGATCGAACGTCTGAAGGTCTTCACATTCCTCACCAGGTCGGAGATCGAGGAGTACGCCGAGCTCGTGGCCGCGGAGCCGTTCCGCCGAGCCGCTCAGAAGAGGCTGGCGCTCGAAGTTGTGGCGACCGTGCACGGTGTGGCGGCGACAGCTGCCGTGATCGCAGCTTCCGAGGCTCTCTTCGGACAGGGAGACCTGACCACGCTCGATGCCGAGACGCTCCGCACTGCTCTGGAGGAGCTGCCGAATGCGACCGTCGGCGCCGGCACCCCGGTGGTCGAGGCCCTGGTGTCGACGGGGCTCGTGTCGAGCCTGTCCGAGGCGAGGCGCGCGATCACGCAGGGCGGCGTCACGCTCGACGGCGAACGCGTCGACGACGAGACGGCGACGGTCCAGGGCTCGCTTACCGGCGGGGTCTCCGTGCTCCGCCGTGGCAAGAAGACCCTCGCCGGCCTCTTC
>NZ_LSJW01000119.1:0-4591 GCF_001557335.1 Microbacterium sp. CCH5-D1 | reverse complement strand
ACCGCACCGGTCAGGAACGGGGCACCGCCCCACACGTACATCACCGTTCCGAGAGCCGGTGACACCCACGCGACCCACGCCGCGTCCGGCAGCGGGTACCCCAGGATCATCGAGAACATCGTCGAGAATCCGACCACCGGCACGGCGAGGAGCAGCATGATCCAGAACAGGCGCCGGAACTGCCCCACATGATCCCCGTGGCCGCCATGCCCGCCGTGACCGGCGTGATCTTCGTGGCCGCCGTGCCCGGTGTCTTCGTGCGGTGCAGCGTGATCGTGGCTCATCGCCCCATGGTCGTGCTCCGTCGTTGCCGCCGCCGTGTGGTTGCGGTGCGCGGTGTGATCGGTGTGTTCGTCGTGCTGGCTCATCGGAGACTCCTTGCTCAGGTGCGCCCGGGGTAAGCCGGACGCCGAAAGATGCAACTCAGGGCTGGCTGGTCGCGAGAGCGTAGCCGGCCTCCTCCACCGCAGCCTTCACAGCGGCGGGGTCAACCGGGGCGGTGCTGCGGATGGTCACCCGGGAGGTGCCACCCGCGTTGAGATCCACGGTGACGGACTCGACACCGTCGACAGCGCCCAGCTCCTCACTGACGCTCGATGCGCAATGCGAGCATGTCATCCCGTCGACGAGCACCTCCGATGTGACCGCAGAATCGTCGTGGACGGCTGTCTCTGTGTTCGATGGGGCAGCGCAGCATGCGCAACCAGCGTTCGCATCCGTCAGTCCCAGCTCGATGCGATCAGTCATGGTGTTCTCCTTTACTAAACAGACGTGTGGTCATGAACGAACCAGGCGGGCGATGGCTTCGTTGGCCTCACGAACCTTCTCCGCTGCGAAGTCGCCACCCTCAGCACTTGCCTGAGCGACGCAGTGACTCAGATGATCGCTCAGCAACGACAACGCCACCGTCTCCAGGGCCTTCGTCGCCGCAGAGACCTGCGTAAGGATGTCGATGCAGTACTTGTCCTCATCAACCATCCGGGAGATCCCCCGCACCTGGCCTTCGACGCGATTCAACCGCTTGCGCAGGTCGTCCTTGCTTCCGTCGTACCCGTTCATGCCTCGAGCATACCCCCTGGGGGTATGTAACTCAATGTTTTCGCTTCTATTCCCGCTAGGCGAACGTGGTCGCCGACTCTGTTCAGCTCACAGGCTGATCTGCGCAGCGCGGCGGCTTATCAATACCGGGTTACCAGACCCCAGCGGGGTATTCAAGGGCCTCAGTGCGCGGGCGATGCGAGCGTACTTTCGTGGCTCACGAAAGGAGTTCTCTCATGACCGTCACCGAAGAAATGCTCAGCACGTATCCGAAAGATCTGGGCGGAATTGATCAGAAGAAGCTCGTCGACTGCATCGACGCGTGTCTCGCGTGCGCGCAAGCCTGCACCGCATGTGCCGACGCTTGCCTCAGCGAGGACATGGTTGCTGACCTAATCAAGTGCATTCGCGCGAACCAGGACTGTGCAGACCTTTGCATAACCACCGCCCGGATCCTCTCCCGTCGCACCGGGCACGACGCCAGCGTCACCCGTGCCGCGCTCGAAGCTTGCCGAGCGGCGTGCCTGAGCTGTGCTAACGAATGTGAACAGCACACCATGCACGAACACTGCACGATCTGCGCTGAGGCATGCCGACGCTGCGAACAGGCGTGCGTTGCACTGCTGGAGTCGCTATGACAAGCCAGCACGCCGACAACGGTTCACGCCCGCCGGCCGGCCACTCCCAGGGGAAGAATCAGGGCGGGATGTCGAGCTACCTTAAGCTCGCCGTCTCGCTATCGCTCAGCTTCGTTGTGATGTACTTCCTCACGTTTGCGATGATCAACGTCCTGGACGATCTCTTCCTCAACATCAGCAACCTCTACATGGCACTGATGATGGTCTTCCCCATGGGCATCATCATGGTCATCGTCATGTGGAAGATGTTCCCGAACAAGGCCGCGAACATCAGCTTGCTCGTAGGTTTCGCCGCGCTTTTCCTTGTCGCCTTCTTCATGGGACGCTCGGAAGCGTTCGTCGGTAACGACCAGTTCCTCCGTTCCATGATCCCGCATCACTCTCGAGCGATTCTGGTGTGTGAGCAATCAGACATCAGCGACCCGGAGATCCAAGATCTCTGTGAGCAGATCATCTCGTCACAGCAGGAAGAGATCGACCAGATGAATGAGATTCTCGACCGTCTCGACGATTAGTGGGGCGTCGGCACCACCCTTGCGACGAGTGGACCGGCTACCGCGCTCATGACGAGCGGACCGGATCACCGCCGTCGACAGGGTCCGGGTCGACCAGGCAACCTTACGCCTCAGCCTTACGCGAGAGCTGCCGAAAACGATCGTTTGCGGCGCGGTGAGTGAAGGCACACCAGATCGAATGCCAGAAACGTGCGCCGTAAGCGGGTTTCGGTAGGCGTATTCGGTGGGGTGTGAGCCGGATGTACTTACACCCAGGCCCCAGAGATGTCGCCTGGGGTGAAGCCGTTCCAATAGGTCATCAATCACTGTATAGTTCAGTGTGTGCTGACTATTTCCTCACGCCTCGATGTCATGAACCGGCTCGGCCGGGCCATGGCCGATCCCACGCGTTCCCGAATCCTAATGTCTCTGCTCGGTGGACCGAGCTACCCGGCTGTGCTCTCTCGTGAGCTGGAGCTGACGCGTTCGAACGTGTCGAACCATCTCACCTGCCTGCGTGACTGCGGGATTGTCGTTGCCGAGCCGGAGGGTCGCCAGACTCGTTACGAGATCGCCGACCCGCATCTTACGGCTGCGCTCGTCGCGCTCGTGGACGTGACGCTGGCGGTCGATGAGCACGCGCCGTGCGTGGACTCTGCGTGCACGGTGGCTGGCTGCTGTGGGACGGGGGCGGACGCGTGAGCGCGGCGTGTGGCTGCGAGCACGAGCCTGCCCAGCCTGCCACTGCGGCGGAGGATGAGACCGAAGAGGTTGTGCGGCCCTGGTGGAGGGACCGTGGGATTATGGTGCCGGTCTTCTCCGGTGTCGCATTCCTGGCCGGTCTGATCCTTGAATGGTCCGGCCTCGAGATCCCGGCGCTGGTGTTGTTCTGGGCCGGTCTGCTCCTCGGTGCGTCGACGTTCACGCCCGGCGCGATCCGGAAACTGTTCAAGGGCAAGCTCGGTATCGGGCTGCTGATGACGATCAGCGCGATCGGCGCGGTCATCCTCGGCTACGTGGAGGAGGCTGCGGCTCTGGCGTTCTTGTACTCGATTGCTGAGGCGCTCGAGGACAAGGCGATGGACCGTGCCCGGGGCGGGCTGAGGGCGCTGCTGAAGCTCGTGCCGGAGACAGCGACCGTGCTGCAGAACGGCGTCTCTGCGCAGGTGCCCGCGAGAGAGCTGACGGTCGGCCAGGTCATGGTGGTCCGTCCCGGCGAGCGGATCGCAACCGACGGGATCGTCCGTTCTGGCCGCTCCAGCCTGGACACCTCGGCGATCACCGGGGAGTCGATCCCCGTCGAGGTCGAGCCCGGCGATGCGGTGTCGGCCGGTGCGATCAACAGCGCCGGCGCGCTGGAGGTCGAAACGACCGCTGCGGGCACCGACAACTCGCTCACCACGATCGTGGAGCTGGTCGAGAAGGCGCAGACCGAGAAGGGCGAGCGTGCACGTCTCGCGGACAGGATCGCCCGCCCGCTCGTACCCGGCGTTCTGATCCTCGCAGCGCTCGTCGCGATCATCGGGTCGCTGCTGGGCGATCCAGAGGTGTGGATCACCCGCGCGCTTGTCGTGCTGGTCGCCGCTTCTCCGTGTGCGCTGGCGATCTCGGTGCCGCTGACGGTCGTCGCCGCGATCGGCGCAGCAAGCAAGTTCGGCGTGATCATCAAGTCCGGCGCCGTCTTCGAGCGCTTCGGCACGGTCCGCCACGTCGCGGTCGACAAGACCGGCACCCTCACCCGCAACGAACCTGCGGTCACCGCGGTGCTCACTGCGAACGGCGTGACCGAGACACAGGCGCTGGCCTGGGCGGCCGCACTGGAGCAGCACAGCACGCATCCCCTTGCCTCTGCGATCACCGCCGCGGCCCCGGGCACACCGGCAGCTGCAGATGTGACCGAGCAGGCCGGGCACGGCATCGACGGCACTGTCGGCGGATCGAGAATCACCGTCGGCAGTCCTCGCTGGCTGGACGCGGGCGACCTCGGGAAGCAGGTCGCGGAGTTGGAGGAGCAGGGCATGACCGTCGTGATCGTCCACCGCGATGGAACCCCCGTCGCCGCGATCGGCGTCCGCGACGAACTGCGCCCTGAAGTCCCCGAGGTAGTCCGGACGCTCACCAACCAAGGCGTCGGCGTGACGATGCTCACCGGAGACAACGCCCGCACCGCTCGTGCACTGGCCGCGCAGGCCGGGATCAGCAACGTGCGCGCGGAACTGCGTCCCGAGGATAAGGCAACCGCGATCGGCGAGCTGTCAAAGGCGGGGCCGGTCGCGATGATCGGCGACGGAATCAACGACGCACCGGCCCTCGCTGGCGCAGACATCGGTATCGCGATGGGCGCCACCGGCTCCGACGCGGCAATCGAATCCGCCGACGTGGCCTTCACCGGCCATGATCTGCGCCTCATCCCGCGAGCGT
>NZ_LSJW01000012.1:0-25977 GCF_001557335.1 Microbacterium sp. CCH5-D1 | reverse complement strand
GTCCCATGTCCCCGCCTCGCCGTCGAATCCGGTCATGACGGAGTCCGTGATGTGCGCGTCCGAGGTGTCGGCGAAGGCTCGTGCGATGAGCAGGTTGTCGTCGGTGTGGTCGCCGTTCATGTGGCGGAGGACGGCGGTGATCACGTCTGCATCGAAGGTGTGGGGCACGCTCCCCACCCTATGTCGACCTCCGACCCCGTCGCGGGGCCGACTTTCAGCATCGGCGCTCTAGACTCGGGAGACACGTCTTCGGGGGTTCTATCCATGCAGCTTCTCTCGTCGCGCCGGTGGCGCGCCGCAACGGCGACGGCGGCCGTGCTCGCTCTCGTCCTCACCGGATGCTCTTCCGAGGAGTCCTTCTCCTACACGCCTCCCGCTCAGGTGGACGGTTCGCTCCCTGACGACACCGTCGCCGCGATGCAGGCGGCCGTCGAGAACGCGATCACCGCGTCCGGCGCGTCGGGCGCCATCGTCGGCGTCTGGGCGCCCTGGAGCGGAAGCTGGGTGGCGGGCATCGGCACTCAGGATCGCGAGGGTGGAGCCGAGCTGTCGACGGACATGTCCTTCCGCATCGCGGACGTGACCCGTCTGATGACCTGCGACGTCCTCTACGCCCTCGCCGACCGGAAGGTGGTCGAGCTGGACGCGAACGTCGCCGACTACGTCTCCGGTGTCGCTGACATGCGCGAGGAGGGTATCACCCTCCTCGACCTCTGCAACGGGACCAGCGGTGCCGGGTCCTCCGAGGAGACCGTGAAGTCGGCCTGGCTGAACACCCCCGACCGGGTGTGGTCCCCGCTGGAGCTTGCGGGCTTCGGCCTGGCACGCGACCGGGTCGCACCGCACACGACGTTCCGCGACTCCGACGCCGGCTACCTGCTGCTCGGCCTTGCTCTCGAACGCGCCTCGGGCATGACGGCCTCCGAACTGATCGCGGAGTACGTCACAGAGCCGCTCGGACTCTCGGACACCTCGCTGCCGGGACCGACCCCAGGGAAGCCGGGAAGCGGGGAGTCCCTGAACGGACACTTCCTGAACGCCGTCGAGGGCGGATACGACTGCGCGGCACCCGTCGACATCAGCACGCTGTCGTCGAGCACGGGCTTCACCGATTCGGGCGTCGTGTCGACCATCACCGATCTCGGCCGGTATGCGCAGGCCGAAGCCCAGCAGGCGCTGCGCACGAAGGACAAGCCTGACCGCTTCGGCGACCCGTTGCCGGCCAGAGACGGCGCACCGTCTTGGTACCAGGCCACCGGTGGCGCCTACCTGGTCGGCTCGATGATCGGCCAGCACGGGTGGACCCCGGGTTACGCCACCGCGGCATACTCCGACCCGGCGACCGGATTCACCGTGGCCGTCGTGCTCAACGACTCCACGGGTGGAGCGCTGTTCGCCCAGCAGCTCTCGTGGGAGCTCGCCGCCATCGCGTCGAAGGCCCCGGCAGCGGCTGGTCAGACGGCACCGGAGTTCGGGCTGCCGTTCACGGCGGAGCAGTACCACCAGGGCACGGCCGAGGCCGCGCTCCCGTGCGTGGCCCCGCCCGCCGCCGAGTGAGCCGCTCCGACTGACAGTCGCGCGAAGGGGTGACGATGGCGATCATCGACAATGCGATCTACGTGGATGGCGTCCGCACCGAGAACCCGGTGACGCTCAGCGAGACCTTCGAGCGCATGCGCGAGCGCGGCGGCATGGGCTGGATCGGCCTCTACCGGCCGAGCGAGGAGGAGATCCGCGCGGTCGCCGACGAGTTCGGCATCCATGCGCTCGTCGTGGAGGACGCCCTCTCCGGTCATCAGCGCGCCAAGCTCGAGCGCTACGGCGACGTGCTGTTCATGGTGCTGCGACCCGCCCGCTATCTCGATGACGTCGAAGAGGTCGAGTTCGGCGAGGTGCACGTCCTCGTCGGGCCGGACTTCGTCGTGACGATCCGGCACGCGGAAGCCCCCGATCTCGGTCGTGTCCGACGGCGCCTGGAAGCCGACCCTGCGCTCCTCTCCCACGGTCCGGAGGCCGTGCTCTACGCCATCCTCGACGAGGTCGTCGACGAGTACACGCCAGTGCTCGCCGGCCTCGAGAACGACATCGACGAGATCGAGAGCCAGCTGTTCGAGGAAGACACCGACGCCACGCAGCGCATCTACGACCTGGGCAGGGAGGTCATCGACTTCCAGCGTGCAACGCAGCCGCTCTCGGGAATGCTCGAGGCGCTCCTGCGCGGGTCCGACAAGTACGAGGTGGGCGAGGAGCTGCGTCGCTACCTTCGCGACGTGCTGGATCACACCCTGCGCGTGAGCGACCGCGCGACCACGTTCCGCACCGTGCTCGACAACGCGCTCACGGTGGAGTCGACCATCGTCGCGCGTCGCCAGAACGAGGAGATGCGGCGGATGACGGAGCTCAGCATCCGTCAGAACGACGAGGTCAAGAAGATCTCGGGGTGGGCGGCCATCCTGTTCGCCCCGACGCTCGTCGGCACGATCTACGGCATGAACTTCGACCACATGCCCGAACTGCACTGGCTGCTCGGCTACCCCATGGCGATCGCGATGATTGTCGCGCTGGGCTTCGGTCTCTACGCCGCGTTCAAGCGCAAGGGCTGGCTCTAGGCGCCGTCGCGGTGGCCGGAGCTGTCCGGAATCGTATGCTCGGCGACGGTTCCTCTCCTTGCCGACGAACCAGGCACCGGCGACGATGAGCGGATGAACGCTCACTCCGACACCGCCCTGCTCGTCGTCGATGCGCAGGAGTCGTTCCGTCAGCGCGCCGATGACTGGGCGACCACCGCGAACCCCGCCGTGCTCGAGAACATCGCGCTCCTCGTCGCGCATGCCCGTCGCGTGGGGGACGAGGTCGTCTGGATCACCCACTCCGAGCCCGGGTCCGGCGGCGTGTTCGACCCGGTCAACGGGTTCGTGCGCGTGATCGACGCTCTCGAGCCTCTCGCCTCGGAGCCGGCGCTGACGAAGACCACCATCAACGCCTTCGCGTCGACCGACCTCGAGGAGAGGCTGCGCCGCGACGGCATCCGCCGGCTGGTGGTGTGCGGCATCCGCACCGAGCAGTGCTGCGAGACGACGACTCGGGTGGCGGCCGACCTCGGCTTCGAGGTCGAGTTCATCACGGACGCCACCACGACGTCGTCGATCCCGGCGGCGGGTGCTCTGGCGGCGGTGTCGGGGGAGGACATCATGCGACGCACCGAGAGCATCCTCGCCGCCCGCGGCTTCGCCACGATCGGCAGCACCCGGGAGCGGGTGGGCGCATCCGTGGATGAGGCGCCCGCCGCGCCGTGACCCTGAGCAGGGGGACTCAGTCCTCGGGGTCGGCCTCTGGCATGCCGGGCCCCGGGCCCGGACGCACCGGCGCCTCGGGGGCGATGTCGATGCGGGTGTTGCCGTCGTGCTCGGTGACCTCGACGCGGGGGGCGGCGTCGGCCTCGGTGGCGTCGGGGGCTGATGTCAGCTGATCGTGTCGCTTCTCCGCGCTCGTCATCTCGTCGTCCGACGTGTGTTCAGGCGTGTTCATGGTTCTCCTTCTGGTCGCCGGCGGGCTCTCCGCCGGAGGGGGCGTTCTTCTTCTCCGCATGTCTTCTGCTCCAGCGCGCCAGCGCGTAGAGCACGCCGCCGACCGCGAGCAGGATCGCCCCGAAGAGCCACACCGCAGGTCGCTGCTGGGTGAGTAGCAGGATGCAGGAGGCGATCCCGAGCACGGGCACGAAGGTCCAGACACGGAAGTGGTCGTGCTCGACGCGGTCGCGACGCAGCACCAGCACGGAGACGTTGACGCTCAGGAAGACGACGAGGAGCAGCAGCACCACGGTCTCGGCGAGGGTGGCCAGATCGCCGACGAGTGTCAGGCCCATCGCCACGAGGGTGGTGGTGAGGATCGCGACCCATGGGGTCTTGCGCTTCGGGAGCACGCGTCCGAGAGCGGAGGGAAGCAGCCCCTGCTCCGCCATGCCGTAGGTGAGACGGCTGACCATGATCATCGTGAGCAGGGCGCCGTTGGCCACGGCGACGAGCGCGATCAGGCTGAACAGCCACGACGGGATGCCTGCTCCCGTCGCCTCGACCACGGCCAGCAGCGGGCCGCTCGACTCCTGCAGCTCGGCTGGCGGCAGGGCGATCGAGCTCGCGAGACCCACCAGGATGTAGACGGCGCCGGCGGTGATGAGGGCTCCGAACAGGGCGCGGGGATACGTGCGACGCGGATTCTTCACCTCTTCGATCATGTTGGCGGAGGTCTCGAAACCCACGAAGGAGTAGTAGGCGATGACCGCTCCGGACAGCACGGCGATGGCGACGCCGGTCCCCTCAGGGCCCTCGACGGTGCGGGAGGCATCGCCGCCACCGCCGAAGAAGAAGACCGCCACCACGGCGATCACGATCACCAGGCCGCTGAGCTCGATCGCGGTCATCACGAGGTTGGCGCCCATGGATTCGCGGATTCCGCGGGCGTTGAGGAGGGCGACGAGTGCGAGGAAGGCGATCGCGACAGGGATGGTGGGCAGGTCGAGGAAGGTGCCAAGGTAGTCGCCGGCGAACGCGATGGCGAGTCCGGCCGCGCTGGTCACGCCCGCCGCGAGCATGCTGAACCCCACCAGGAACGAGACGAGGGGGCTGTGGAACGCGCGCTCCGCGAACAGGGCAGCGCCCCCAGCGCGAGGGTACTTGGTCACGAGCTCGGCATAGGATCCGGCCGTGAGCATGGCGAGCAGCAATGCCAGGAGCAGCGGGGCCCACAGCATCCCCCCGACCTTCTCGGAGAGCACACCCATCAGCGCGTAGATGCCCGCACCCAGCACATCGCCGAGGATGAACGCGAACAGGAGGGGGCCGGTGATCGCTTTCCGCAGGCGGGTCGGGGATTCGGCCTGCGGCGCGGTCTCGGTGGTCATGCGAGCAGGCTAAACGGGCGCCCAACGGTCCGACCACGGGGTTGACATGGCCGGACCGGACCACGAGGCAGGCGGCCGTCTTCCGTGCCTCCGCCCCGGAGTACTCAGCGGATTCACAGAAAGTCCGCGCGGCTCCCGGAATCGCGGCCGGCGCGGCGATATCCTCGGTGCCGCACGAGGGGCGGACCGGCCGGATGCGCGGGCTTCCTCTCTCGAACTCCCAAGACAAGGGGCTCTCTCATGACCGGTACCGCACGCAAGGCGCTCGCAGAAGCGATCGCCACCTTCCTCTTCGTCCTCGCGATCATCGCGGCAGTGAACAGCGACAGCCCGCTGACTCCGCTCGCGATCGGTTTCACCCTGATGGTGCTCGTGTTCTCGACGGGCCACATCTCCGGTGCTCACCTCAACCCGGCCGTCTCGGTCGGTGTCTTCCTGCGCGGCGGCCTCAGCGTCGTCGACTTCATCAGCTACCTCATCGCCCAGTTCGTCGGTGGTGCGGTCGCTGCGCTCGTCAGCATGTCCGTGTGGCCGGCGGGCGAGAAGGCCATGGTCATCGAGGTCGGCCCAGCGTTCCTGGTCGAGGCGCTCTTCACGCTGATCCTGGTGTGGGTCGTGCTCAACACGGCCACGTCGAAGGACACCGCCGGCAACTCGTTCTACGGGCTCGCGATCGGTGCGACCGTGTTCGTCGGTGCGGCGACCGTCGGATCGATCTCCGGTGGTGGCTTCAACCCCGCCGTCGCACTCGGCCTCTCGGTGAGCGGCCACTTCGCGTGGAGCTCGCTGTGGCTCTACATCGTCGCCCCGGTCGTCGGTGCCGTGATCGCGGCGATCCTGTTCCGCGTGCTCAACACGGACGACGCCAAGAAGATCGCCGCCGCGGAGTAACCACCGCTGCATGCACGAAGCGCCGCATCCTCTCCCGGGGGTGCGGCGCTTCTGCGTGGGGCGGCGAGCATCCGTCGTCAGAGTCCGCCGTGCGGCGGATGCTCGTGGGGGCGACGGCTCGTAGCGGTGGTGAGCACGATCTTCCCGGACGCGCGTCCGGCGATGGACCTCGTGTATGCCGCTCTGACCTCCTCGAGCGGGTGCACGGAGTCGATCGGCATCTTGACGCGACCGTCGGCGATCAGCTGCGCGATGATCCCGAGCTCTTCGGTGCCGGCAGCCGACCCTCCGACGCCCCGGACCGGATGCCGCGCGCGGGCGTCGTAGTCGGCGATCGTGTTGATGCGGTCGGCGGGAACGCCGAGTGCGAGAGCCAGCTCGACCGAGCCGTGGCCGACCGTGTCGAGGACGGCGGTGACGCCCTCCGGCGCGGCGGCGCGGAGCAGATCCGCGAGAGCAGGCCCGTAGGGGAGAGGCTCGATGCCGAGGCGGCGCAGCAGGGGGTGATTCCTCGGGCTGGCCGTTCCGAGCACGCGGGCCCCGCGCAGCACGCAGAGCTGGGCGGTGAGGATGCCGACACCACCGGCTGCACCGCTGACGAGGACGACATCACCCGCGGTGATCCCCAGTGACCGCACGCTGGCGACGGCTGTGCGGCCGGTGACGTTGAGGGCGCCTGCTTCGACGAGACCGAGACCTGCGGGAACCTCGACCAGCACGGCGGGGTCGATCACGAGGTGGTCCGCCTGCGCGTGGTAGCGGAGCCCACCGAACACCGCATCGCCGATCCGCCAACCGCGCGCGTCGTGAGCCCGGGCTTCGCCCGCCCCATCGCCGAGCGCCTGGATCGTGCCGGAGAAGTCGTAGCCGTTGCCCGAAGGGAGGCTGCGCTCGTAGGGATCGTGCATCGGCCGTCCGCTGAACAGCTTCCAGTCCACCGGGTTCACTCCGGCGGCCGCTATGCGGACGAGCACTTCGCCGCGGGCCGGGCGCGGTACCGCTCGACTTTCGAGTTCGAGCACCTCGGGGCCGCCGAAACGGCGGAACACGACGCGTCGTGATGTCGTGTCCGCCGGTTCGGATGCCATGAGGCCAGCCTAGGAGCCGGTGAGGGTCCGGGCGCGGCTCAGTCGACGGGCACGGGTGTGGTCGCGGTGGGGGTCGCCTCGCGGGTCGCGGTGCTCCGCGCACGCGCGGCGGCGGCGACCATCACGATCAGGGCGATGGCGGTGAGGATCGCGCCCAGCCAGATCGGGGAGGTGTAGCCGAGTCCTGCGGAGATGCCGAGTCCGCCCGCCCAGGCGCCGAGTGCGTTGCCGACGTTGAACGCGCCGATGTTGGCCCCGGAGGCGAGGGTCGGAGCGCCTCCGGCGTACTTCATGACACGGCTCTGCAGCCCGGGAACGGTGCCGAATCCGAAGCCGCCCATCAGGAACAGGGCGATGATCGTCGCGATGCCGGACTGCGCTGACATCGCGAACACGGCGAGGACGACGACGAGTGCGGCGATGAAGATCAGGAGAGTACGGTCGATCGCGCGGTCGGCGAGACGCCCGCCCAGCCAGTTGCCGAGCACGAGGCCGGCGCCGAAGAGCACCAGCAGCCACGGCACGGCGGACGACGCGAATCCGCTCACCTCGGTCAGCGTGTAGGCGATGTAGGTGAAGGCGCCGAACATCCCGCCGAACGCGAGGATCGTGATGACGAGCGAGAACCAGACCTGTCCCGAACGGAACGCCGCCAGCTCCCCGCGGAGGCTCACCTGTTCGGTGGGGCGGGGGAGGCGCGGCACGAGCAGGGCGATACCGATGAACGCCAGCACGCCGATGCCCGAGATCGCCCAGAAGGTCGAGCGCCATCCCAGCTCCTGGCCGAGGAAGGTGCCGAACGGCACTCCGAAGACGTTCGCGGCAGTGAGGCCGGTGAACATGATCGCGATCGCGCCGGCCTTCTTCTCGGGGGCGACCAGGCCGGCGGCGACCACGGAGCCGATGCCGAAGAACGCGCCGTGACAGAGGGCGGCGACGATGCGGCCGACCATCGCTGTGCCGTAGTCGTCCGCGAGCGCGGTGAGCACGTTGCCGATGATGAAGAGCACGATCAGACCGAGCAGCACGGGCTTGCGGGGCAACCGCGTGGCCGCTGCGGTGAGCACGAGTGCGCCGACGACGACGGCGAGTGCGTAACCGGAGATGAGCCAGCCGGCAGCCGACTCGGTGACCCCGAAGTCTCGGGCGACGTCGGGGAGCAGGCCCATGATCACGAATTCGGTGAGCCCGATGCCGAACGCCCCGATGGCGAGGGCGATCAGTCCTAGAGGCATGACGACTCTCCTGATAGATTGGAGGGAATGTTTGCAGGCGCGGCATATTGCGCGTCGAAGGATAATGATTGCACACGCAAGTATATGGCGCAAGCAACTATCGCGGAGGGTGGCCATGGGAATCGGTGACGACGCCGTCGAGGTGCGCGCACAGGGGTGGCGCACGCTCGCCGCGCTGCACGGGCTGATCGAGACTGCTCTCGAGCGGCGCCTGGGTGAGACGGTCGAGCTCTCCGTGGTCGAGTACACCGTGCTCGATGCCCTCGATCGCCAGGACGGGTGGCACATGCGCATGCAGCAGCTCGCCCGTGCGGCAGCCCTGAGCCCCAGCGCCACCACGCGGCTGGTGAACCGGTTGGAGGATCGAGGCCTCCTCACGCGCATCCTCTGCGCCGACGACCGTCGCGGCATCTACACCGAGCTCACTCCCGCCGGCCGCGAGCTGTACGAACGCGCGCACCCCATCCACGATGCGGCGCTCGAGCAGGTGCTGGAGGAAGCAGCGGCGCAGCCCGAGCTCGCTCCCGTAGTCGATGCGCTGCACGGCGTCGCACTCCCTGTGCTGACCGCCGGCTGAGCGGAGCTCCGTGAGCGCTCTCGATCCGGCACCCCGCCGCACCCTCCTCGTCGGCTACGGCAAGCTCGCCGCCCGCCTCGCGCCACTGCTTCTCGCCCGCGGCGAGGAGGTGATCGCGCTCCGACGCACCGAGGGAGCACTTCCCGACGGGGTCCGGGGCATCGCCGCCGACCTGGCGCACCCGTTGCCGACTTCTCTCGAGCGGGTCGACGCGGTGCTCGTCACGCTGCCGCCCGGCGATACCGAGACCTCTTACCGCACTGCTCTGGGGCACCTCGCGTGCGCCCTCCCGGATCCTCCCGCCCGGACGGTCTTCGTCTCCTCGACGGGGGTGTTCGAGGGGGCGGATCCCGATCATCCTCTGACGGAGGAGGACGAGCCGACGCCGACGACACTGCGATCGCGCGGACTCGTCGACGGCGAGAGGGCCGCGGTGGAGCTCTTCGACGCCGTCGTCGTGCGCCCGGCTGGCATCTACGGGCCGGGGCGGGATTTCCTGGTGCGGAAGGTGCGCGAGGGCGCGGCCGTCGATCATTCCCGCCGCACGAACCGCATCCACGAGAGCGACCTCGTGCGCACCCTCGACCTGCTGCTGCGGATGGACGACCCGCCTCGCGTGTTGCATGCCGTCGACCAGGGACCCGCTCCACTCGGAGACGTCGTGCGGTTCCTCGCCGCACGGCTGAATGCGCAGGTGCCGCCGGATTCGGGGCCGGCCGGACCGCGCGGCGTCGTGTACGACGGGACTCTGCTGCTCTCCCTCCTCGGTGGCCTGGAACACCCGACGTACGAGTCGGGCTACGCGCGGATGGTCGACACCGCCTGACGGGGGCCGCACCGGATCTCCGCGACGGCGTCTAGCCTGAGGGCATGACCAGCGCACCTGCACGCACCGCCCTCGAGGTCGTCGACTGGCGACGTCGGGTGTTC
This sequence comes from Microbacterium sp. CCH5-D1, assembly GCF_001557335.1. Taxonomy (NCBI): domain Bacteria; kingdom Bacillati; phylum Actinomycetota; class Actinomycetes; order Micrococcales; family Microbacteriaceae; genus Microbacterium; species Microbacterium sp. CCH5-D1. The sequence goes on along the minus strand of NZ_LSJW01000012.1, from coordinate 16,356 downwards.
GCCCTGTACGACGCCGTGCGCGGCGCCGACTCCGCGGAGGAAGCGCACGAGCTCTGGCGGATCGAGCGCGACGATCTGATGCTCCACCACCCGGCGACGCCGCTGCTGCCCGAGGACCGAGCGCTGTTCGAGGGGCTGCCGATCGCCTCGTACGACGCGCAGTGGCGCTTCGAGCTGCCGATCCTCCCCGCCGACCCCGGGGGGTTCGACTTCGCGACCGGCACTGACGGCATCGTGCCCTTCGAGCGGATCGGGCGCGTGGAGGTGCCGGATGCGGGGTCGCTCGATGTCTGGCGACTGACCACCTACGGCGGCGGGCTCTTCGTGCCCGTGCGCGATGCGCTCGCCGGTGGTGTCGGCGGGACCTACGGCGGCGGACGCTATCTCGTCGACACGATCAAGGGCGCCGATCTCGGATCCGATGCGGCGCGTGGCACGATCGTGCTCGACTTCAACTTCGCCTACAACCCCTCGTGCGCCTATGACCCGGCTTGGGCGTGCCCGCTCGCGCAACCGGGCAATGTGCTCTCCGTTCCGGTCCCCGTCGGCGAGATGTACGGCGGCGCGGGCGTCTGAGTGCCCCGTCGGCGGGCGCTCCCGGGCGCTGCGGAAACGACTTTGTGACGAATCCGCCGGCACATCCGTCCTATCTCCGAGCGAGCGTTTCGCTCCCGGCGGGAGTTCCACACGGGACCCACGGCCGGTCTTCAGATCGAGATGGGACACCTCATGGCAAATCAGGACCAGACCACCCCCGCTCCGGCCGAGAAGGAGCTCGCACAGGCCGCTCCGAAGGCCGCCGGCGCTTCCGCGTCGCGCGTCGACCGGTCGAGCGGATTCTCCTCTTCGCGCGTCCCCGCCGACGAGAACGCCGCGGGCAAGACCACCATCGCCGACGGTGTCGTGGCCAAGGTCGCCGGCATCGCCGCGCGTGAGGTCGCCGGCGTCTACGCACTCGGTGGCGGAGGCGCACGCGCCTTCGGCGCCATCCGCGACGTGATCAACGCGACCGACCTCGCGCAGGGCGTGAAGGTCGAGGTCGGCGACACGCAGGCAGCGGCCGACCTGACCATCGTCGTCGAGTACCCGGCGCCGATCCAGGACGTCGCCAACAACGTCCGTGCCGCTGTCGCCGGTGCGATCAGCCGTCTGGTCGGTCTCGAGGTCGTCGAGGTCAACGTCGAGGTCAACGACGTGCACGTGCCCGGTGACGACAGCGACGACAACGAGGAGTCGCGCGTCTCATGAGCGCCACAACGGTCGGCGCCCTGATCGGCGCACTGCTGGCCCTCGCCGCCCTGCTGTTCGGGTTCTGGGGATTCCTCCTCATGGCTCTCTTCGCGGGCATCGGGGCGCTCGTCGGCCGGATCGCCTCCGGCAAGCTCGACGTCCGCGGACTCGCCGACGTCTTCACCGGGCGGCGAACCTCCTGATGGGTGCCGACCAGCACATCGCCGGCGGCGCGCTCTCCGGAGCCGCCGCCGGCGGGGCCGCCGTCCGCGGTCGCGTCGAGGTGAAGGACCGCGTCTACCGCACCGTCACCGAGAAGGCGTCCGCGACGTTGATCGGGGTGCCTCGCAGCGACGTGAAGGTCGATGTCGCGGAGCACCCGCGCGGGGTCACCGTGCGCATCGCCACGCCCCTTCCCGTCCCGAGCCTGGACGACACGGCAGCGATCGCTCGGGCCGTGCCCGTCCTGGAGCGGGCACGCGAACTGCAGGAACAGCTGCAGCAGAACCTGAGCACGATCCTCGGGCGCAACGTCATCCGCATCAACCTCACCGTCACCGGTGCCGTCATCCCGGAAAGGAGACGAGTGCAATGAGCACCCCGGTCCTGCGCCGCGTCATCCGACGCGAGACGCACTCGCCGCGAACCGTCGCGATGTTCGTCGCGGTCGTCCTGCTCATCCTCGCCCTCGCGTACATCGGACTCGAGATCGTGCTGAGCCTCGCCGCGCAGCCCGCCCTCCTGGTCGGTCCTGCCGCAGCGGCGGGCTGGTTGATCGGCTTGCCCACGGCACAGCCCGCCGGTCTCGTGATCGCCGGCAGTGTCGTGCTCGCCCTCATCGGACTGGTCTTCATCGTGCTCGCCGTCACACCGGGACGCCTGTCGAGGCATGTCCTCGATGCGGGTGGACGCGCGGTCGTCGTCGACAACGGCGTGATCGCCAGCGCCCTGGCCCAGCACCTCGCCGAGGAGACGGGTCTCGCCCGCGACAGCATCACCGTCGGTGTCGGACACCGCACCGTCGACGTGACCGTGCGCCCCGGCATCGGAGTGCCGCTGGACAAGGCCGACGTGCAGGCAGCGGCCGAAGCGGAACTGCAGACGTACCGGCTGACCGACAAGGTGCGCACCCGTGTGCGCATCGAGCGTCCCACCGAGAAGGAAGACGAGCTGTGAACAACACGAATCGTGCGTTGAACCGCATCCTGCTGCTGATCATCGGGCTGCTGTTCCTCGCCCTCGGTGCGGTGGGCATCGCCATCATGAGCTGGCCCACCCTGTCGGACATCTGGACCGCGGCAGGCAAGGACGCCCGGTCCTGGCTCGACCAGGCCATCGCCGCGACCGCGATCGCCGGTGGCGGCCTGTCGTGGATCGACATCGGCGCGGTCGCAGCGATCGTGGTCGTGATCGTGCTGCTGATCCTCGCGCTCACGAGCATCGCGGGGCGTCGGTCGAAGACGGTGCTGCGTTCCAGCGGGGCGCAGAACCCGCTGGGTCGGGTGACCGTGAACGAGTCGTTCGTCTCCGACGCCGTGAAGAACTCCCTCACCACCCGCGATGAGGTTCTGTCCGCGCAGGTCACCGCCAATGACATCCGTCGCCGTCCTGTGCTGCACGTGGCTGTGACGCCGCGTCAGAACACCGATCCGCGAGAGCTCGTCGACCACGTCGATCGCCTCCTCGCCAACCTCGCCGTACTGACGGGGCGCGACACCGACACCTTCGTCTCGGTGCACACGAGCCTGCGGGCTCGCCTCGCCCACGACCAGCGTCGGCTCTCCTGACCCGACGCTCCTCCGCAGCCCCCCAGAAAGCAGGCATCATGCGCAACAAGATCCTCCTCATCGTCGGCGTCGCCTTCGTCGCGTACGTGTTCGGGAGCAGGGCGGCGACGGTGCAGATCAACAAGGGTGAGTCGGTGAGGCATCAGCTGGTGCGGATGTGGAACGACCCGAAGGCCAGGAAGCAGCGCCGGAAGACGGCGGAGAGAGCGGCGAAGAAGGCGAAGAGAGCCCTCGGGCGCTGAAAGGCCCCGCGGCGAACGGCCCCGCGGCGAACGGCTCGCTCTCAGGCCGGTCGCGCGGTCGACTCCCGCACGACGAGCTCGGGCTGGAACACCACGCGTTCCCGCCCGGCGTGACCGCCGGCTTCTCGCAGCATCAGATCGACGGCCGTGTATCCGATGAGTTCGGCGGGCTGGCGGATCGACGAGAGCGGGACCACGGCGGCGGCCGCGAAGTCGATGTCGTCGTAGCCGATGAGGGCGATCTCGTCCGGGACCCGGATGCTGCTGCGCATCATGAGTGCTTGCAGTACCCCCATCGCGAGGAGGTCGTTCGCGGCGAAGACGGCATCGGGTCGATCTTCGGGTGCACGTGCGCTGAGGGTCTCGCCGGCGGCACGGCCCGAGAGCACGCTCAGCGAATCGGTCAGGATCACGTCGAGGGAGATGCCGGCCTCGTTCGCGGCTCTGCTGGCTCCCTCCAGGCGGTCGACCACCTGTCGGATGCCCATCGGACCCCCGACGAAGGCGATGCGTCGTCGTCCCTGCGCCGCGAGATGCTGCACGGCGAGGTAGCCACCGCCGACGTCGTCGACCGATACCGAGGAGAAGCTCTCGTCGGCGACTTCCCGGTCGACGAGCACCACGGTGGTGCCGCGATCGCGCAGACGTCGCAATCGCGGGAGGTCGTCGGCGAGCGGAGAGATGAGCAGACCGGCGATGCGCTGCTCCTCGAAGAGGTCGATGTAGGCGCGCTCGCGTTCGACCTTCTCGTCGCTGTTGCCGAGTGTGACCGTCATCCGCGCCTCGGCGGCCCGTTCCTCGGCGCCGCGGGCGATGTCGGTGAAGAACGGGTTGCGCACGTCGAGCACGACCAGGCCTATCGAGCGACTGTGTCCTGCGCGCAGCTGCCTGGCGGCGTCGTTGCGCACGAAGCCGAGCTTCTCGATCGCCGCTGTGACGCGTTCGACGGTGGCGGGAGACACCTTGTCCGGGTGGTTCAGGACGTTCGAGACGGTCCCGACCGAGACGGATGCGGCGAGTGCGACATCTCGAACACTGACGACCACGGCGTGATTCCTTTCCGCGCCATCCGCGAAACCTGTCCCTGAAACGTACCACTGACCAAACCGTGACTTGACAGGAAGCCAGCGAGAGTCATAAATTTCAGATGCTCCGGCCTTTAAAACGATTCAATCCGCAGGGATGATCCTGCAGCTTAGGTCCGATCGATGACGATTCCCTCTGACACCTCCGGTGCTCCGCCGGCGCTCGAACTCCGCGACATCCGCAAGTCGTTCGGCGCGGTGGTCGCCCTCCGTTCCGGGACGCTGTCGGTCGACGGCGGGTCCATCCACGCCCTGGTCGGCGAGAACGGCGCGGGCAAATCCACCCTCGTGAAGATCGTCGCCGGTCTCTACCAGCGCGACGACGGGGTGTTCCGGTTCCATGGAGAGGACGTGGACTTCTCCTCCACCGCGCAGTCCAAGAGCGCGGGCGTCGCGGTGATCTATCAGGAGCCGACGCTGTTCCCCGATCTGTCCGTCACCGAGAACATCTTCATGGGCCGACAGCCGACCGGGCGCTTCGGCCGTATCGACCGCAGGGGGATGCGCCACGAGGTCGAGCGCCTCTTCACCCGGCTCGGGGTCACCATCGATCCCGACCGTCCGGCGGAGGGGCTGTCCATCGCCGATCAGCAGGTCATCGAGATCGCGAAGGCCGTCTCGCTCGACGCGAGTCTGCTCGTCATGGACGAGCCGACGGCCGCGCTCTCCGGCGTCGAGGTCGAGCGGCTCTTCACGATCGCGCGGAGTCTGCGCGACGAGGGTCGTGCGCTCATCTTCATCTCGCACCGCTTCGACGAGGTGTTTTCACTCTGCGACACCGTCACGGTCATGCGGGACGGTGCGTACATCGCCACCAGCGCGATCGCCGACACCTCGGTCGAGGAGATCGTGCACCAGATGGTCGGTCGCGAGGTGACCGAGCTGTTCCCCAAGCAGCAGACGACCGTCGGCGCGCCGCTGCTGGTGGTCGAGAACCTCACCAGTCCCGGCGTCTTCCACGACATCTCCTTCACCGTGTGCGCGGGCGAGATCGTCGGTCTCGCCGGCCTCGTCGGAGCCGGACGCAGCGAAGTGGTGCGTGCCGTCTTCGGCGTCGACCCGTACCGCGAGGGCTCCGTCACGATGCAGGGCGCACGCATCCCCCGCAGCCGACCCACTGAGGCCATGCGTGCGGGCCTCGCCCTCGTGCCCGAGGACCGCCGCAAGCAGGGGCTCGTGATCGAATCGGGCGTCGGCGGCAACATCACCCTCTCCATCCGCCGCCAGCTCGCGAAGCTGGGGTTCCTCACCACCGGCATCGAGAACCGCGCTGCCCGGGAATGGGCGACCAGGCTCGAGGTCAAGACGCACGCCCTCGACACGGTCGCGGCGACACTCTCCGGTGGGAACCAGCAGAAGGTCGTCCTCGCCAAGTGGCTCGCCACGAAGCCGAAGGTGCTCATCATCGACGAACCGACCAGAGGGATCGACGTCGGCACCAAGTCGGAGGTGCACCGACTGCTCTCCGAGCTCGCGGGGCAGGGGATGGGGATCCTCATGATCTCATCCGAGCTGCCGGAGGTGCTCGGCATGGCTGACCGCGTCCTCGTCATGCGCGAAGGGCGCATCACCGCGGAGATCGCCCGCGCGGAGGCGACTTCCGAGAACGTCATGTACGCCGCCACGCACGCATCGGAGCTCTCCTCGTGACCACCGCCATCCCCGTCTCGTCGATGACGAAGAAGCTCTCCGCGCTCGGTCGAGCGCGCGAATTCGGCATCCTCCTCGCCCTGGCACTCGTGATCGTCGCCGCCACGACGAACAACTCCAACTTCCTGTTCAGCCCCGACGGCTGGCGCGACCTGCTGCTCACGCCCTCGATCCTCGTGCTGGTCGCTGTCGGGCAGGCCATCGTGCTCATCACCCGCAACGTCGACCTCTCGGTCGGCTCGGTCATGGGGCTCACCGCCTACCTCACCGGCCGCCTGTTCATCGACGTGCCCGGCATCCCCATCGTGGTCGTGGTCGTGGCCGCTGTCGTCTTCGGTGCCCTCCTCGGACTCGTCAACGGGGCACTGGTCGCCTTCGCCAAGGTGCCGGCCATGGTGATCACGCTCGGTACGCTCTACGCCTACCGCGGCATCAACGTGCTGTGGACCGGCAGCGACCGGGTGAACGCGTCCGACATGCCGAAGGACTTCCTGGCCCTCGGCACCGGGCAGCTCGTGGGCATCCCGATCCTCACGATCGTCGCCCTCATCGTGCTCGCCGCGGCCGCCTGGTACATGAAGAACACGCGCGGTGGTCGGGAGTACTACGCCATCGGATCCGATCCGGCGGCTGCGGAGCTCTACGGCCTGCGCGTCACCCGTCGCGTGCTGACCGCCTTCGTCGTCTCCGGGGCGCTCGCCGGCCTCGCCGGAGTGTTCTACGCGGCCCGCTACGGCACCATCAACTCGCAGGCCGGAGCCGGGTGGGAGCTCGACGCGGTGGGTGCCGCCGTGATCGGCGGCGTCGCCATCACCGGCGGAATCGGCTCCGTGTGGGGCGCGGCGATCGGTGCGGTGCTGCTGCTCACGATCAACCGGGCGCTCCCCATCCTCGGCATCCCCGACTTCTGGCAGCGTGCCGTCGTCGGCCTGCTGATCATCGGCGCGATCGTGCTCGACCGCGTGCTCGCCGTCCGCCAGAAACGACGGCTCATCGAAGCGAGGGACAAGTCATGACCGCCGCGACCACGACCGCGACCACCCGGGTCATCCGCGACTTCGACAAGCCGCTCTGGCGCCGCGTGCTCCTCACCAGGGAGATGGCGATCGTCGCCCTGCTGATCGTCGTCATCATCGTCTCCGCGAGCACCGTACGCGGGTTCGGGCAGCCGATCACGCTGACGTACCTGCTCCTCGACATCGCGCCGATCCTCCTGATCGCCCTGCCCATGACGCTGGTGATGATCACGGGCGAGATCGACCTGTCGGTCGGCAGCATGGTGGGCCTCTCCAGCGTCGTCACGGGGGCTCTCGTGCAGGGCGGGATCCCCTTCGAGGTCGCGGCTCTCGCGGCGCTGCTCGTCGGTCTGGTCGGCGGCGCCTTCAACGGATTCCTCGTGACCGTCATCGGTCTGCCGTCGCTCGCCGTGACCATCGGAACGCTCGCGCTGTTTCGCGGCCTCGCGGTCGGCCTGCTCGGAACGACGGCGGTCACCGAGTTCCCGGAGTTCTGGACCGATCTCGCCAAGGCGAAGCTCGCCGGCACCACGATCCCCGTCATCATGATCCCGTTCCTGCTCCTCCTGGTCGCGTTCATCCTGCTGCTGCACTACACACCGTTCGGTCGTGGCGTGTACGCGATCGGCCTCTCGAAGGACGCCGCACGGTTCTCGGGCGTGCACGTGGAGCGCACGAAGTTCATCCTCTTCGTGCTCTCCGGAGTGGTCGCCGCGTTCGCCGGGATCTTCTACACCCTCCGCTACGGCAGCGCGCGGGGCGACAACGCCACCGGCCTCGAACTGCAGGTGATCGCGGCGGTCGTGCTCGGCGGCGTCTCGGTCTTCGGCGGCCGGGGCAAGATCTACGGGGTCGTCGCGGCGGCGCTGCTCATCGGCTCGCTCGCCAGCGCACTGCGTCTGATGAACGTGACCTCCGACGTGATCAACATCATCACCGGCGCCCTCCTGGTCATCTCGGTGGTGGCCGCGAGCTTCCTCGCCTGGCTGCAGAAGGCTCGTCGCAGACCGGGACGATCGACCACCGGCGCCGCACCCACAGCTTCATGACGCCGACGCCGCGGTTGCGGCACACCCTCACGAAAGGAACAGAACAATGATGTTTGCACGTAAACGCGTGACCGCTGTCGCTGCGCTCGCGGTCGCCGCCGCGGTCGCCCTGTCCGGATGCACGAGCACCGGTGGCGACGGTGGCGGAGGCGACGGCGGTGACAGCAACCTCGCCGTCACCTTCCTGCCCAAGAACCTCGGAAACCCCTACTTCGACACCTCCAGCAAGGGTGGCAAGGCCGCCGTCGAGGAGTTCGGCGGCACGTTCGCCGAGGTCGGGCCGGCCGAGGCGACTCCCGACGCCCAGGTCAGCTACATCAACACCGCGACGCAGCAGGGCGTCGGGGCACTCGTCGTCTCGGCGAACGACCCGAAGGCCATCTGCGACGCGTTGAACGAGGCCCGCGACGCGGGAGTGAAGGTCGTCACCTTCGACTCCGACACCAACCCAGAGTGCCGCGACGTCTTCGTCAACCAGGCGGATTCGGAGGGCATCGCGAAGGCGCAGGTCGACCAGATCGCCGAGCAGATCGGCGGTGCGGGAGAGATCGCCGTCCTCTCGGCCTCGGCGAACGCGACCAACCAGAACGCCTGGATCGACCTGATGAAGGACTACCTCGCCAGCGACTACCCCGACATCACCCTGGTCGAGACGGTCTACGGCGATGACGACGACCAGACGTCGTTCGACAAGACCGCGGCCCTGCTGCAGACCCACCCGAACCTGAAGGGCATCATCTCGCCCACGACGGTCGGCATCGCCGCAGCCGCCCGCTACCTGTCCACCTCGGACTACAAGGGTAAGGTCGCGCTGACGGGCCTCGGCACGCCGAACCAGATGCGCGAATACGTCGAGGACGGCACCGTCACGTCGTTCGCCCTGTGGAACCCGGAGGACCTCGGCTACCTGGCGGCCTTCGCGGCGCAGGCGCTGATCGAGGGCGACATCACCGGCGAGAAGGGCGACACCTTCACCGCCGGCGACCTCGGTGAGTACACGGTCGGGGAGGACGGCGTCGTGGTGCTCGGCGATCCGTTCGTGTTCAACGCCGACAACATCGGCGAGTTCGACTTCTGATCACCTTCGGGCGTCCGGCCGGCACGAGTGTCGGCCGGACGCTCCCGGAAAGGTCCCCATGATCCGCGTATGCGTGAAGCTCCAGGTGCGTCCGGAGCTTCTGGACGAGTACCGCGAGCGTCACGCGCCGGTGTGGCCGGAGATGCTCGCCGAGATCGCCGCGGCCGGTCGCCGCAACTACTCGCTGTTCCTCGCTCCCGACGGTGAGCTCATCGGCTACTACGAGACCGACGACGATGTCGCGGCGCAGGCATACCTGGCCGCGTCGCCGGTCGCCGCCCGCTGGGAAGCCGAGATGGCGCGCTTCTTCGTCGGCCTCGACGGCCGCCCTGACCAGGCGGCACCCACACTTCCCGAGGTGTTCCACCTCGAAGACCAGCTCTCCACCTCCGGTCTCCCCAACGAAAGCAGCGCATCGTGAGCATCCTCAGTCCCTCGAACCTCGCCATCCTCGCCCAGCAGGGCATCGAGCTTCCCAGCTGGGCCTTCGGCAACTCCGGCACGCGTTTCAAGGTGTTCGGCACTCCCGGCACCCCGCGGGACCCGTGGGAGAAGATCTCCGACGCCGCACAGGTGAACCGCTACACGGCACTCGCGCCGGCGGTGGCGCTGCACATCCCGTGGGACGTGGTGGATTCGTACTCCGACCTGCGCAAGCACGCCGAAGACCACGGGGTGACCCTCGGCACCGTGAACTCCAACACGTTCCAGGACGACGACTACAAGTTCGGTGCCCTCACGCACGAGGACGCGGCCATCCGGCAGAAGGCGATCGACCACCACCTCGCCTGCATCGACGTGATGGATGCGACCGGCAGCCGCGACCTCAAGATCTGGCTGGCCGAGGGGTCGAACTATCCCGGGCAGGCCGACATGCGGGGGCGTCAGGATCGACTGCAGGACTCGCTGCAGAGGATCTACGACCGCCTCGGCGACGACCAGCGCCTGGTGCTCGAGTACAAGTTCTTCGAGCCGGCGTTCTATCACACCGACGTTCCGGACTGGGGAACCTCCTACGCGCAGGTCAGCTCCCTCGGTGACAAGGCGATGGTCTGCCTCGACACGGGCCACCACGCGCCAGGCACGAACATCGAGTTCATCGTGATGCAGCTGCTGCGCCTCGGCAAGCTCGGCTCGTTCGACTTCAACTCGCGTTTCTACGCCGATGACGACCTGATCGTCGGAGCCGCCGACCCGTTCCAGCTGTTCCGCATCCTGTTCGAGGTCATCCGCGGCGGCGGGCTGAACAACCCCGACGTCGCGTTCATGCTCGACCAGTGCCACAACGTCGAGGACAAGATCCCCGGCCAGATCCGCTCGGTGCTGAACGTGCAGGAGATGACCGCCCGTGCGTTGCTCGTCGACCGCGACGCCCTCACCGCCGCGCAGAAGTCGGGGGACGTGCTCGGAGCGAACGCCGTCTTCATGGATGCGTTCTACACCGACGTGCGTCCGGCCCTCGCCGAGTGGCGCGAGACGCGCGGTCTTCCCGCAGATCCCATGGCCGCGTACCTCGCATCCGGATACCAGGAGAAGATCGCCGCCGAACGTGTGGGCGGTGTGCAGGCCGGCTGGGGCGCCTGAGCTCAGCTCCGCGCGGCGTACTGCTCGCGGATGATCGGCCGATGGTCGACCGCGAATGCACGTGCCTCGCCGTCGTGCCACGACGGACGCTCGCCGGTGAGCGCCCACGCCGCCTGCACGGCAGCACCGCGGGCGACCGCCTCGTCGATTCCCGGCACCACGATCGGCACGTCGAAGACCTGCGCCGCGATCCGCGAGACCGCCGGGTTGCGTGCGGCGCCACCGATGAGCAGGATGCGCGAGGCCGGCACCCCGCACCGGCGGATGGCGTCGAGGCCGTCGGCGAGCCCGCACAGCAGTCCTTCCACCGCGGCACGCGCCAGCGTCTCCCTGCGCGTGGAGGCGAGCGACATGCCGAACAGCGTGGCCGTGGCATCCGGACGATTCGGGGTGCGCTCTCCCTCGAAGTAGGGCTGCAGCACCAGTCCGCCCGCACCCGGCTCTGACTCCAGCGCCAGGCGTGCGAGTTCGGCGTGGTCGACGCCGAGCAGACCCGCGACGGCATCGAGCACCCGCGCCGCGTTGAGCGTGGCGACGAGGGGAAGATGGTTCCCGCTCCCGTCAGCGAAGCCGGCGACCGCTCCGGTGGCGTCGGCGATCGGGTGTTCGGACACGGCGAAGACCGTGCCGCTCGTGCCGATCGAGATCACGGCGTCGCCCGGTCGGGCATCGAGTCCGAGCGCGCCCCCGGCGTTGTCCCCCAGACCCGCGCCGACCACCGTGCCCGTGCGGGTGACGCCCATCCTCTCGGCAGGTCCGAGCACCTTGGGGAGGCGCGGGACGCGACCGAACGCTCGCGCGAGCAGATCGAGATCGTAGGCACCGGTCGAGGCGCTCCAGTACGCAGTGCCGCTGGCATCGGAGCGGTCCGTCGCGAGCGCCTCGAGGTCGGGGCCGAGGTCGCTGGCGCCCGTCGGCCCGAAGCCGCGCAGCCGCCAGGAGAGCCAGTCGTGGGGCAGGGCGACGGCAGCGACCCTGGCCGCATTGGCCGGCTCGTGCTCGCGCAACCACCGCAGCTTCGCGCCCGTGAACGACGCCACAGGCACGACTCCGACCCGGCGCGCGTATTCCTCGGCACCGACTTCGGTCACGAGCGCCGCCGCGGCCTCGGCGCTGCGGACGTCGTTCCAGAGCAGGGCGTCACGCACCACGCGCCCCTGCACGTCGAGCGCCACGAGCCCGTGCTGCTGGGCGGCGACCGAGATCGCGGCGACGTCGTGCAGTCCGCCGGCATCGACGATCGCGCTCTGGAGTGCCGACCACCAGGCCTCGGGGTCCACCTCCGTGCCGGACGGATGCGCCGCCCGGCCGGAGCGCACGATCTCTCCCGTCTCCAGGTCGTGCACACTCACCTTGCAGCTCTGCGTGGACGAATCCACCCCGGCGACGTATGTCGGCATCCGCTTCTCCCTCATCCGTGAACGACCAGTCCGTGGAACACCAGTGCGTGAGACACCAGTCCGTCGAACGCCAGGGCCGCGAAGACACCGAAGCATCTCCGCGGCCCTGGCGCTGCTGTCACTCGGACTGGCCGGTGAGACCCTCGTAGGCGATGTTGCCGCTCTTGAGGTTCTTGTTGGTCATCTCGCTCAGGTTCTTCAGGAACGCGTCGCGCTCCGTGACCACGTGACCGATCGCCTCGTCGACGTTGTCCTTGGTGATCGCGGGCATCAGGTAGACGGGGTTCTCCTTGACGTCCTCGCCCCGCACGATGGCGGCGGCGTAGGCGACACCGGCCGACAGCTCGACCGTGCCGTTCTGCAGCGAGGTTCCGATGAAGTCACCGTTCTTGACGGCCTCGAGGCCGTCGGCGATCCCGTCGATGCCCACGATCGGCACGTCGGTCATGCCGGCTTCCTTGAGCGCCTGCAGTGCACCGAGGCCCATGTCGTCGTTCTGGGCGATCACGCCGTCGATGTCATCGCCGAAGGCCGAGATCCAGTTGCTGACCTTGTTGACGGCCTCATCGCGCTTCCAGTTCGCGGTGTCCTTGGCGAGCACCTTCACGTCGGGGTTCTCGGCGAGCACGTTGTCGATGCCCTTTCCGCGGTTGATCTCGCCCGAGCCTCCGAGCGGTCCCTGCAGGATGATGACGTTTCCCTTCCCGTCGAGGGCGTCCATCATCATCTGCGCCTCCTGCTCACCCGCGGCCACGTCATCGGGCTGCACCGAGCCGGTGAGGTCTTCGCTGTTGAGCGAGGCGTTGACGTCGAAGAAGGGGATGTCGGCGGCCTTCGCGGCGGCGATCTGCGGCTGCAGTGAGTCGGCCTGCACGGGGATGACGACGATCGCGTCGACACCGGCCGTCACGTACTGGTCGACCTGGCTGGCCTGGGTGTTGACGTCGAGGCCCGCGGAGTTCCACAGGATCTCGATGTTGTTCTCGTCGGCGTAGCGCTCGATGCCCTCTTTGCCCTCCGTGACGAAGGACGACATGTCGTAGACGCTCACGCCGATGGTGATGCGCTCCTGACCGCTGTCGTCTGCGCCGCCGGCGTTCGCGTTCGGGTCGCCGGCGCCGCACCCGGCGAGCATCAGTGCTGCGACGGAGGTGACGGCGAAAGCCGCGGCGATGCGGCTCTTCTTGGTGAACATGGGATTCCTCTCGTTGGGTGGTGCGATGAAGCAGGGTCTTCTTCGTCGGGGTGGTCGTCGGTGTGCTAGCGGCTTCGTCGTCGGGTCGCCCACACGTCGACGGCCACCGCCGCGACGATGAGCACGCCCTTGATGACCTTCTGCCAGTACGCGGGCACGGTCAGGATGTCGAGACCGTTGTTGAGCGTCTGGATGAGGAGCAGGCCGAGGGCGGTTCCCCAGATCGAGCCGCGACCGCCGAGCAGGCTCGCCCCGCCGATCACGACGGCAGCGATCGCGTCGAGCTCGTACCCGACGCCGAGGTTCGGTGCGCCGAGGGTGACACGGCTGGCGAGCATGACGCCGGAGATCCCCGCGAGCATGCCGGAGATGGCGTACACGCTGAAGATGGTGCGGCCCACGTTGATGCCGGCGATGCCCGCGGCGATCGGGTTGCCGCCGATCGCGTACACGCGCATGCCCCACGTGGTGCGGCGCATGATGATCGCGAGTCCCAGGATGCCGACGATCATCAGGATCACCGGGAGCGTGAGCCCGCCGAACTGCGCGTTGGCGATGCGGGAGAAGTCGGCGGGCAGCCCGGTGATGGGGGCGCCGTTGCCCGCGACATAGGCGACGCCGGATGCGAGAGTGAGCATCCCGAGCGTCGCGATGAAGGGTGGCACTTTGATCACCGAGACCACGAAGCCGTTGATCGCGCCGGCGATGAAGCCGACGACGACACCGGCGACGATCGCGAGCCAGATGTGGTCGGGGAAGGCCTTCGCGGTGAGGCTGCCGAAGACGGCGGATGCGGCGATGACACTGCCGACCGACAGGTCGATGCCGCCGGTGAGGATCACGAGCGTCTGTCCGAGGGCGATCAGGGCGAACGGTGCCGCGGCGACGAGGATCGTCTGCAGGTTGTCGACCGTGCCGAAGCGCGCGCTGCGGTAGAGGAAGAAGGCGATGATGAGCACCATCACGATCACCATCGCGTAGCGGATGGCGAGGTCGCCGAACCAGGTGGGGCTGAAGCGCTTCACTTCCGACTCGGGCACGAAGGTCTGCGCGGCGGTGCGGGTGTCGGTCATCGGTCGTCCTTTGCGGAGGGGGCGGTGTTGCTGGCGGGGGCCTCGGAGATGTCGAGTCCACTCGCGAGGCGGAAGATGCGGTCCTGCACGTCGGGCTGCTGGAGGGCGGCCCGGTCGAGCTCGGCGACCACGCCCCCGTCCTTGAGCACGAGAGCGCGATGCGACAGCGCGAGGATCTCCGGCATATCGCTCGAGGCCATGACCACGGCCATGCCGGAGGCGGCGAGGTCGGTGATGATGCGGTAGATCTCGCTGCGGGCGCCGATGTCGACGCCGCGGGTCGGCTCGTCGAGCAGGAGGACCTTGACCTCGCCGGTGAGCCAACGCGCGAGCACGACCTTCTGCTGGTTGCCGCCGGACAGCGTCTCCATGAGCTGCCCGAGGCCGCGGCTGCGCAGCCTCACCGAACTCATGACCTCGGAGACCGCGTCGACGCGGCTGCGGCCCTTGAGCCATCCCGCGACGGAGAACTGATCCATGCGCGGCAGGGTGGCGTTCGCCAGGATGTCCATGCTGAGCACGGCGCCAGCGCCCTTCCGGTCCTCCGGGACCAGCGCCATGCCTGCGGTGATCGCGTCGGCAGGGCGTCCGCGGCGGACGCGACGGCCCCCGACGGCGATCTCGCCGGCGGTCGAGGAGCGCACTCCGAACAGCGCCTCGATGAGCTCGGTGCGTCCGGCGCCGACGAGCCCCGCGAGTCCGACGATCT
Organism: Microbacterium sp. CCH5-D1; assembly: GCF_001557335.1. Lineage (NCBI taxonomy): Bacteria > Bacillati > Actinomycetota > Actinomycetes > Micrococcales > Microbacteriaceae > Microbacterium > Microbacterium sp. CCH5-D1. The sequence goes on along the minus strand of NZ_LSJW01000012.1, from coordinate 1,258 downwards.
CGCCGCGGCGCACCTGCAGGTCGACCGGCTGCGGAGCCGGCGTGTAGTCGAGGCCGCGCACCGAGAGGGCGATGTCGTCGGACGCGGGCGGCAGGTCGGGGAAGAGGTCTTCGAGCTCGCGGCCGATCATCGCGGTCACGATGTCGTCGTCGCTGAGTTCCGAGAGCGGCGCGTCCGCCACGAGGCCGCCGTCGCGGAGGACCACGACCCGATCGGCGATCGCGCGGATCTCCTCCATCTTGTGCGTGGTGAAGAGGATCGCGACGCCGCGGTCGCGCAGCATCCGCATGTTCTCGATCAGACGGGCCACCTCGCGTTCGGCGATCGCGCTGGTCGGCTCGTCCAGCAGCAGCACGCGAGCGCCGGTGCTGGTCGCCTTGACGATCTCGACGATCTGGCGCAGGCCCACCGGCAGGGACCCCATCCGCGTGGATGGGTCGATGTCGACGCCGAACTCCGCGAGCATCTCCTTGGCCTCTCTGGCCATGCGACGACGATCCACGAGCCCGAGGCGCCCCCGCAGCTCCCGTCCGACGAAGATGTTCTCGTACACCGTGGTGTCGAGGATCGAGGCGAGCTCTTGAGGCACGATGGCGATGCCGCGCTGGTGGGCGTCACGTGCCGATCCCGCGGCCAGCTCCTCGCCCCGGACCAGCACCTGGCCGGCGTCCGCCTTCATCTGGCCGGAGGCGATCTTCATGAGCGTCGACTTGCCTGCGCCGTTCTCGCCCGCGAGCGCGGTCACGGTGCCCGGCTCGAGATGCAGCCCGACGCCCTTGAGCACTGGTACCCCGCCGAACGCCTTGCGGATGTCGATGCACGCGAGCATGTCGGGCTGCTCGTCGAGGGTGATGCTTCCCGTGCGCTCGAGGTCGGTCATACGTCCCCCGCGTGCTCGCGGCCGGGGCGCACGATGCTCTTCAGCGTCGAGGGCTGCGCGGCGGAATCGAGTGCCTCCCGGACCTCGGCGATACCGAACGTTCCGGTCACGAGGGCGTCGAGGTCGACGGCGCCGGAAGAGACGAGCTCGATCGCGGTCGGCCAGGTGTTCGCGTAGCGGAAGATGCCGGTGACGACCAGCTCGCGGTTCTGGATGGTGGAGACGGGGAGGGCGATCTCGTCGGCACCCATGCCGACGAGTACGGCCACGCCGCCGGGCTTCAGCGCGGAGATGCCCTGCTTCACGGCGACAGGGGAGCCCGAGGCGTCGACGAAGGAGTCGTATCCCGAGCCGAGGGGACCTGCGGCGGGGTCGACC
>NZ_LSJW01000118.1:0-3198 GCF_001557335.1 Microbacterium sp. CCH5-D1 | reverse complement strand
ACGAAGATCGCCTCGCCGTGCTTGCCGCCGAACTCGCGACCGGCGGGCGATGCCCCGGCCTGGAACAGCACCGGCGTCCCCTGCGGCGAGCGCGAGGTGTTGCCGTAGCCGTGCGAGCGGAAATAGGGACCGTCGTGCGCGATGCGGTGCACCTTGGACGGGTCGGCGAAGCGACCGGCCTTGTCGCGCTCCAGGGCGCCTTCCTCCCAGGCCTGCTCCCACAGCTTGTAGACGACCTGCATGAAGTCGTCGGCCATGAGGTAGCGCTCGTCGTGGCCGACCATCGGCACACCGAAGCCCTGCACCGCGGTGTCGGCCGTGCCCGTGGTGACCACGTTCCAGCCGATGCGTCCGCCCGAGAGGATGTCGAGCGTCGCCATGCGGCGGGCGAAGGAATAGGGCGGCTCGAGCAGCGTGGATCCGGTGGCGACGAGCCCCAGTCGCGTGGTCTCGGGGATGAGTGCGGCAAGGATGATCGCCGGGTCGAGCCGGGGCAGATCGAGGCCTTCGACGGAGCAGATGTCGGGGCGTTCACCCGCGACGTCGGCCCAGCCCCAGGCATCCGCGAGGAAAAGGAAGTCGAACCCGGCGTCCTCGACCATGCGCGCAGTGTCGCGCCAGTACTCGAGCTTGTCGAACAGGTAGCGCCCGTTGTCGGGGTGCCGCCAGGTCGCGGTACCGGAGTCGTTCGCCTGCGCGTTCTCGAAGAGGCCGAGACGCAGCGGTTTGACGGTGTTCTGATCGGTCATGTGCGGGTGCCTTCCTTGTGGGTGGTTCGGGTGGATCTGGGCTGTTCTCCGGGCACGCCGGAGGAACCCCGGGACGGGTGGGGGATCCCGTCCCGGGAGGCGGGTGCCGCGTCAGCCCTTGGCCGTGACCTCGCCGTCGCTCCACCAGAGCACGCGCTTGCGCACCAGGGCGAGGACGATGATGAGGAGCACGCCGAGCAGGCACAGCAGGGCGATGCTGGCCCAGGTGACGGGGAGGTTCGCCTGGGCGGCCGAGGTGGTGACGAGCGAGCCGAGGCCGGCCTGCTGCCCCGCCGCGACGAACTCGGCGACCGCGGCGCCGACCACGGCGAGCGGCAGGGCGATGCGGAGGCCGGCGAACACGTACGGCATGCTGCCGGGGAAGCGCAGTTCGCGGAAGATCTCCCACCGCGAGGCATGCAGCGTCTTGAACACGTCCATGGCCTTCTGGTCGACGTCGCGGAGCCCTGCGAGGGAGTTCACGAGCATCGGGAAGAACACCACGAGGCCGGTCACGATGAACTTCGGCACCATGCCGAAGCCGAACGCCACGACCAGCGCCGGGGCGATCGCGACGATGGGGGTCACCATCACGATGATCACGAGCGGCATGACCGCCCGCTCGATGATCTGGAACTCCGCCATCACCACAGCCAGGAGGAACCCGGCGAGGATGCCGGCGGAGGCACCGACCACGACCTCGAGCAGCGTGACGAGGAAGTTCGACCAGTACATGCCGGCGTCGTCGACGAGGCTGGTACCGATCGCCTCCAGCGTCGGGAGAACATACGGATTGGTCCAGGCCACCAGCTGCCACAGCAGCGCGGCGATCACGAAGGTGATCAGAGTGGGGCCCCACGATCCCCACCGCAGCCAGGAGGGAGCGCCGCGGCGGGGCTGGGCCTTCAGACGGGCGGTTGCGATCGTCGCGGTGGTGTCTCTCATCGTCAGCTCAGACATGGGCCTTCTCCGTCTGCGCGCGCAGCGCACCGCGCACGACTGCTTCCAGTTCGCGGAACTCGTCCGTCGCGTAGGCCTCCTCGGTACGCGGTCGCGGCAGGTTCACGTCGATCACCTGGGCGATGCGTCCCGGGTGCGCGGCCATGACCACGATGCGGTCGGAGAGCATGATCGCCTCCGGCACGGAGTGCGTGACGAACATCACGGCCTTGCGGTTCGACTGCCAGAAGTCCAGCAGAGCGATCCGCTGCAGGTCCCGGTTCATCTCGTCGAGGGCGGAGAACGGCTCGTCCATCAGCATGATCGCCGGGTCGAACACGAACGCCCTGGCGATCGCGGCGCGCTGCTGCATACCCCCGGAGAGCTGCCCCGGGTACTTCTTCAGCGCATGGCCGAGGCCGAAGGTCGACAGCAGCTCGGCCGGGTCGCGGAGCGCACGGTCGCCGTTGGCCCCGCGGTTGATCCGCACGGGGAGCTCGACGTTCTCGCGCACCGTCTTCCACGGCAGCAGCGCCGGAGACTGCGGCACGAGTCCGATCTTCTTGTCACGCGAGGCCGCCCTGACGCTCTCGCCGTCGATCGTGACGGTGCCGGAGTCGGCGTCAAGGAGCCCGGCGACCACCTTGAGCAGCGTGGACTTCCCGCAACCGCTGGGCCCGATCACCGAGACGAACTCGCCCATCCCGATCGTGAGACTCACGTCATCGAGCACGGTGACCTTCGCGCCGTCGACGCCGAAGGACTTCGAGACGTTCCTGACCTCGACGCCGGCGCCGTGTGCGACCGTCATCACTTCTCCTGCCAGATCAGGGTGTCACCGTCGTAGAGGTCGGCGACCAGGTCGGCGTCCATCATGTCGACGATCGCGGGCAGCTCCTTGACGTCGCCGTACTTCTTCACGAGGGCGTACTCGGGCTCCCACATGGACTCGTTCTGCACGCCAGGGTTGCCGCCGGCACTCTCGCGCACCCAGGCGGACTCCACCTCCCACGTGCGGGCGAGCTGCTCGCGCGGGAATGCGGCTCCCTGCCCGTTGTCCTCGGCCAGCTTCGCCAGCTTGTCGATGCACGCATCGGATTCGTCGAGGCAGTACTGGAGCGCCTTGAGGCTCGCGCGCATGAAGTCGGCGGCGACCTCGCGGTGCTCATCGAGGAACCGGGAGTTGACCTCCATCACGTTGTACGTGCCCTCGACGCCGAGGTCGGAGGGGAGGAACTCGCTGAACGGCAGGCCCTGTGCCTTGAGCGACTGGGGCTGGTTCGAGGCGTAGCCGACGATCGCGTCGACCTGCTCGCGCACCACGACGGTCGGGTCGTAGTTGGTCATCTTCACCATCTCGACCTTCGAGACGTCGACCCCGGCTTCGTCGAGCATGGCCGAGGCGATCGGTGTCAGGTTGATGAAGTACCCGAGCGATCCGCCCTCGAGGTCCTTGAGGCTCTCGAGCTTCTCGTTGCCGAAGATGGAGAACGGCGGGGTGGTGCCGTAG
>NZ_LSJW01000117.1:0-14129 GCF_001557335.1 Microbacterium sp. CCH5-D1 | reverse complement strand
GGCGCCGACCGTGTAGATCGCGATGAACATGGCGATGTTGCCGACGTAGATCTCGGGGATGCGGATCGTCACCGCGGTGAAGTAGGCGGCCACCACGATGACGGCGACGGTGCCTGGCCAGCGCCGGCGCACGGCCAGGGGAGCGGTGACGACCACCGCGTACACGAGGGCGGTCCACAGCGGCGCCTGTTCGTCGCCGTACATCTCCGCGATCGAGGAGAGCGCTGCGCTCAGCACGGCACCGACGAACAGCACGGTGGCGAGCACGAGATCGCTGCGCCGTTCGCGCTCGGTCGGCGTGCGGATGAACGGGGCGGCGGACATCCCTCCACCGTAGGGCGGGCCGTGGCGGCGCCGCATCCCCCGTGTGGGGGATCGGTCCGAACTTGCTATTGACAAGCATGATTGCTTTTAACAAGCTTGTCCTCAACGAGCTCACCGACCGATGAGCTCACACCTCCGGAGGAGCCATCATGACCAAGGTGTTCGTCAACCTGCCCACCACCGACCTCGAGCGCGCGAAGGCCTTCTACACCGCGCTCGGCTGCGAGATCAGCCCCCAGTTCACCGACGAGAATGCGGCGTGCGTCGTGTGGAGCGAGGACATCTACTTCATGATCCTCAAGCGCGAGTTCTTCTCGACCTTCACCGACAAGCCCATCGCCGACCCGAACGAAGTCGTCCAGGTCTCGGTGGCGTTCAGCCAGGACTCCCGCGAGGAGGTCGATGCGATCCTCGCGAAGGGTCTGGCGGCCGGTGGCGCCGAGCCGAAGCCCGTACAGGACTACGGCTTCATGTACTCGCGTGACCTCGACGACCCCGACGGCAACTCGCTCGGCTTCCTCTACATGACGCCCGAAGCCATCGAGAACGGCCCGGATCACGTGGCCGACACCGCCACGTCGGCCTGACATGGCGGCGCGCAGCTACGGCCAGTACTGCGGTGTGACGACGGCCGTCGAGCTGATCGGGGAGCGGTGGGCGCTGCTCATCGTCCGTGATCTGCTCGTCGGACCGCGTCGGTACACCGACCTCAAGCAGGGCCTGCCGCGCATCCCCACCAACATCCTGTCCACGCGACTGAAAGAGCTGCAGGAGGGTGGGGTCGTGCGACGTGTGCCGCTGTTGAACTGCGGACTCGTGTACGAGCTCACCCCCTACGGGCGCTCCTTCGAGCCGATCATGCTCGCCCTCGGACGCTGGGGCTTCCAGGCGATGGGAGACCCAGACGAGGGCGACGTCGTCACGGCCGATTCCCTCACGATGGCGCTGCGCACGGCGTTCGTCACCGAGAGCGCGCTGGACGCGGAGTACGAACTGCACGTCGGCGATGTCGCCCTCCGTGCATCGGTGCGCGACGGCGAGCTCCGCGTCGCGCAGCTCGCTCCTCCGGCGCCTCCCGTCGGCGGGCGCATCCCCGAAGGAGAACCGGATGCGGTGATCGTCGCCGGTCCCGGCATCCGCCGCCTCATCGGCGGCGAGGTCACCCCGGCGGAAGCGCTGGCACAGGACCTCGTCGCGGTCGTCCGTGGCGATGCATCGCTGTTGGACTCGTTCGCCGACACCTTCCACATCGCACGACTGACAGTGGGGAGCACGACATGAACAACCAATATGCCGATGAACAACAGGCGCCCGATGAACAACAGACACCCGGTCGCATCCTGATCGACCTCTTCACCTCTCTCGACGGAGTCGCCCAGGGTCCCGGCGGCACCGATGAGGACACGTCGGGCGGATTCCGGTTCAGCGGGTGGCAGGCCGGATACCCCTCCTCCGGCGTCGGACCCGAGATCGAGAAGGGCATGCGCGGTCTCGATGCGCTGCTGCTCGGGCGGCACACGTACGACATCTTCGCCTCGTACTGGCCGCATCACACCGAGGGCGAATCCGGCGACATCGGCACGCTCTTCAACCGCGTGCCGAAGTACGTCGCGACCCGGGATGCGGATCTCGCGCTCGACTGGGAGGGCAGCACGCGCGTCGGTGTCGACCTCGCCGCGGAGATCGCGGCGATACGGGCGGCCCATCGCGAGGTGCATGTGATCGGCAGCATCGATCTCGTGCACACGCTGCTCACTGAGGGTCTCTTCGACGAGCTGAACCTCTGGGTCTACCCACTGCTGCTCGGAGCGGGCAAGAAGGTGTTCGACGACAACGCGTTGCCGAGCGTGCTGCGTCTGCTCGAGCCGCCGATCACCGACGACGCCGGGGTGACACTGCTGCGCTACGCACGGACCGATCGGGTGCCGGAGGTCGGCACGTTCGATTGACATGAAGCGCGCCCCTGGTGCAATACGATCCGAACGTGGGGGTTGGAAAGCAGTCGCGGCAGGCGGAGCGCGTCGCAGCCTTCCAACGGGTCTTCGAACAGAATTGGGCTCGTGTTCGACACCACATCGAGTGCGTGATCGACGACCCGGATGAGGTATCGGATCTCGTCTCCGACGTGTTCACGCTCGCGTGGTCGAAGCTGGATGAGCGCAAGCCACTCGGCTTGATCTGGCTGCTGCGCGCCGCGGACAACAAGCTCAAAGATCGTGAGCGCAGGAGACGATCCGAGGTCAGGGCGATGGATGCCCTGCGTCACGGCGTCGGGGGCCGACGCCAGTCCGACGTCCTCGATGCCATCGCGGTGCGTCATGCGATCGAGACCGCCTTGACCCCACGGGAAAAGAGGATGGTCGTCCTCTTCTACTGGGACCGATTGGCCGCGGGGGAGATCGCCGAGCTGCTGCGTTGCTCGCAGTCGGTGGTCTTCACGACATTGAGCAGGGCGCGGGTGAAGCTGGAACGGGAGCTCGGACTCGACCGCCTCCCCGACGCCTCCATTGCCCGAGCGGCGAATACCTTACAAAGGGATTGATCGAGGAGATGGATATTGCGCACGCTCCCAGCTGAACCATAGCTTTCGTCTGTGAATCTCCTTCCTTCGGGTTTGCGCAGGCTCGCGCGTTCCGGCCTCGGGTCTGTCTGCGTCCTCGCCATCGTCCTGAGCGGAGGAGCGTTGTCGGCATCGGCCGCGCCGACGGCAGGTGCAGCAAGAGAGCTGTCGGTGCAGTCGTTCCGCGATATCCGGGAGCGTGCGGTCTCGTCTGCGGCATCTGCGGCTCGCGCTACCGGGGAACCGGTACCGGTCGTGGGGATGATCACCCCCACAGAGCAGACGCTGGCGATGCCGGATGGGACGATGCGGTACGAGGCATCGAGCGTGCCGGTGCGGGTCGAGCGGGGCGGTGACTGGGTACCCGTCGACACGACACTCGCATCGACCGGCGAGTGGTTCGAGCCGATCGCCTCCGCGGCTCCCGTGCGCTTCTCGTCAGGTGGCACCGACCGGCTCGCTCAGGTGCAGGCTGAATCGGGCGAGTGGATCACCGAGATCTGGCCCTACGGGATCCTGCCGACCCCGGCGGTCGAAGGGGACACCGCGACCTATTCTGAGGTGCTGCCCGGTGTCGACCTGAAGATGGTCGCGACGAAGACCGGGCAGGCGTCGATCTACGTCGTCAAGACCGAGGAGGCAGCGCAGTCCGCGAAGCTCGACGGTCTTCACGTCGTCGTCGAGAACGCAGAGCTGAGCGCGGACTCGACGGGCACCGTCACCGCGGAGACAGGGGATGAGTCGAGCATCGTCGCCGGTCAGCCGCTGTGGTGGGACTCCTCCGAGGGGGGCACCTATCGCGAGCCGGGCGGCGAAGCACCGCCGTTGCCCGTGACGCACGACGTGGGGGCGGACCGAGTGCTGCTCGACGTGGGCGATTCGGTGACGAAGCACGAGAAGCGCGACGGGGATGTCGTGTATCCGATCTTCGTCGACCCTGACTGGTCGTCGGGGATCACAGCCTCCTGGTACACGGACGCGGACTATCCGAACCAGTCGTACCTGTCGGCGGGGGCTTCCGATGTGCTGCGCGTCGGCATCTACCAGCAGTATCGCTCGGACATGTTCTTCCAGTTCCCCATCGGCGCTCTGGCGGGGAAGGTCGTGACGAGCGCCCGCCTGAACACCACTCAGCTCGCGGTCGCGTCCAGCGGGGCGGGTGCGATCCAGGTCCACACCTATGGGATCAAGCCGACCGGGTTCACCTGGGCGCAGGAACAGGCGTGGAACGCGGCAGGAACGGGTGGGTGGAGCGCCCCGCTGCAGGCTCCGTGGTACGGCCCCGGCCTGGGCTCGGCGCCGATGGCGGTGGGCTGGAACGTGACATCGGGCGTGCAGGCCAAAGTGGGGGCGTCTGCCATTCAGTTCGCCTTCACTTACACGAATGCGAACCTGCCGTCGCGTCGTCACTACAGCCGCGCGGCAACGCTCATCGTCTCTTACAACACCCTGCCGAACACGCCCACCGCCCCGTCGTTCACCTCCCCTTCGCGTGCGTGTGGCACCGCTGCGGCTCCGGCCGCGGTCGGTCAGACGGACGTCGCGGTCGCGGTGAATCAGACGGATCCCGACGGAGGAAGCGTCGGTACCAACTTCTACCTGGCCAAGGCCGGCAATCTCGGTGTCCTCGTGCAGACACTGGGGTCCGGCCTCGCCGCCGGAGGGACGAAGACAGTGACGTTCACCGGCCTGGTCGATGGCGAGACGTACGCGTGGCGCGGGAGAGGTCAGGACACGACGCATCATGGCACCGGCTACAGCGAGTGGTGCTACTTCACGGTGGATACGACGAAGCCGGCTGTGCCGGTGGTGGAGGCCCCGACGGGTGCTTCCTATGCCGTCGGGACTGGAGTCCCGTTGTCGGTGACCGGGGCAGCGGATGTCGCGGGATACGTCTACTGGGTGACCCCCACGCAGCTGGTCGCCCCTGCGCCTCCGGTGCCGGCTGACGGCACGGTCTCCGTGGCTGCGGCCCTTCCGAACTGCGCGACCACAGTGACCAACAGCGTCCGGTGGGCCTGCAAGACCGGCAGCGGTGCGACGACCGTCACCGTCGCGCCTGTCGACTCGCTGTCGACGGTGTGGGTCTCCGCCTACGACAAGGCGGGCAATCAGTCTGCTCCCACAGGGCATCCGCTCTATCCCGGCGGGAACACCGGGACCCCGGCCACCGCCGCGAACCTCGACGCGGGACACGCCTGGCAGCTCACGACGATGTCATCGCCGCTTCCGGAGGCGATTCCAGACTCCAACCCATGGATCGGTGCGAACGCCATCGACCTCATGATCCCCGCGACTGCGTCGACGACCACGACGGACCTCCCCGACTTCCCGGTCGCCTCGCCCGTGCTCTCCACGAACGTGGCGACCGCAGGATACGAGATCACCGCCCTGGCGGCTCCCGTCGACGCGTCCAAGAGCTTCTCCTTCAGCCTCTGGGTCAAGCCGGCACACGTGGCGCCGACGTCCCAGATCATCGCCATCCAGCGGGGCCAGGGCATCGGGACGATGCAGTTGCAGATCACCAGCACCGGCAAGTACGCCTTCTGCCTCGGCGAGCAGTACGTGAACATGAGCAACACCGCCCGCGACAACAACTGCGTCACCGGGGGAACGGTCCTGCCCAGCACTTGGCAGATGGTCACCGGGATCTGGGATGCCGCGAACCAGCAGCTCCGCCTCCACATCGGCAACTCCATCACGCCGGTCGCCGTCAACGGCCACGTCAACGGCAGCGGTGATCGCTCGGCGAACGGAAGCTTGATGTTCGCCCCGGGCCCCGACAGCCTCCGGTTCATCGGGCTCATCACGAACCCCGTCATGGTCCCCGGTGTCGTCGACCATGCGCAGCTGGCCCGAATGGCCGCCTTCGAACTCCCCTTCACCGACTGAGTACCGGAGACTGACCATGGCGCGTCGGAGCACCCGCACGATTCTTGCTGTTCTCACCACCTCGGTGCTCGCGTGTGGAGTGCTGGTCGCGGCTCCGGGAGCAGCCTTCGCCGAGTCGCCGACACCGACCGTCGAGACCCCGGTCTTCGGCGATCCGGTACCGGGTTCGACGGTCAGCGAGGCGGATGCGGGCGCCGACCCGCTCTCGTCGGTGAACTCGGCCACTCCGGATGCCATGGAGATCCCGTCGCTGGAGAGCACCGACATCGTTCTCGAGCAGTCGGATCTGGAGGGCGTCACGACCGACGCGGCGGAAGGCGCGGAGGGGGCTGCGCCGGCGACGGTGGCCGGGGAGTGGAAGCCGCTCGGCGATACCGGCCTCGCCCTCGCACCCGCGTCCGGCGTCGGGGCGGCGGAGAAGGAGAACGCAGCCGAGAACGATGCCGAGAACGCGGAGGGGGAGGAAGACGACGCGGCGTCGCAGAGCCCGTCCGTGGTCGTGGAGATCCTCGACGAGAAGGCGGCGGCCAAGAAGGGGCTCGACGGCATCGTCGTCTCTCTGGCGCAGCAGGACGCGGAGGAAGAAGGGGAGCCGGTCGCGGTGCGGATGCCTCAGCAGCTGCTCGCCGGTGCCTATGGCGGCGACTTCGCGAGTCGCCTGGAGTGGGTGCAGGTGCCCGCGTCGACGAAGCCGGAGGACGTGTCGGAGAAGGCCGTCCCCGTGGCGACCGCGGCGACGGACGAGGGGCTGGTGCTCACACCGAAGGTCTCGAAAGAGCCGATGATGCTCGCGGCGGTGTCGGGCGCGAGCAGCGCGAACGGCACGGGCTCGTATGCGGCCACACCGTTGAAGTCGTCGTCGACGTGGGACGTCGCAGAGCAGACCGGCGCGTTCACGTGGAACTACGACATGGCCGTCCCCGCTCCCGGTGCGGGGCCGACGCCGTCGGTGGGCCTGTCATACAACTCGCAGTCGGTGGATGGGCTCACAGCATCGACGAACAACCAGCCGTCGGTGGTGGGTGAGGGATGGGACCTCACCGCCGCCGGGTTCATCGAGCGCAGCTATATCCCGTGCGCGAAGGATGACGGTGCCAGTGGTGCGGTCACGACATCCGGCGACCTGTGCTGGAGAACCGACAACGCCACGGTATCGATGGCCGGGCGGTCGGGCGCGCTCATCAAAGACACGGCCAGCGGTGTCTGGAAGCTGCAGAACGATGACGGCACCCGCTTCGCGCGCCTTGTCGGTGCCGCGCAGGGCTGTGCGGCGAACGGAACGGTGAACAACGAGTGCTGGCGGATGACAACGACCGACGGCACCCAGTACTACTTCGGTCTCAATCAGCTCCCCGGGTGGTCCGCGGGCAAGGCGACGACGAACTCGACCTGGACGGTGCCGGTGTTCGGCAACGATGCGGGGGAGCCGTGTCATGCCTCGACGTTCGCGGCGTCTTCCTGCTCGCAGGCGTGGCGGTGGAACCTGGACTACGTCGTCGACGTGCACGGCAATGCGCAGACGATGTACTACACGGCGGAGACGAACAAGTACGCCAAGGGCGGTTCGGGAGCGACCGCGTACCAGCGTGGCGGTGCCCTCACGCGCATCGAGTACGGGCTGCGGGCCACGGACCTCTTCGCATCGAAGGCCGCGGGGTACCGCGTTCTCTTCAGCTACGACGGGAAGGGCCGATGCAACGACGCCACCGGGTCATCGTGCACGGCTGCGGCCCTCGACAGCGCGGTGATGCCGGCGAATCCGGCCAAGTATCCCGACGTGCCGTTCGACCAGCTGTGCACCGGAACCTCGTGCAGTGCTTCGCAGATCGCACCCTCGTTCTTCACGAACGCGAGCCTCGTGAAGGTGGAGTCGCAGGCGAAGGTCTCGGGCGAGTACTCGACCGTCGACTCCTGGGCGCTCGGGCACTCGTACCCTGATCCCGGCGACGGGACATCGGCCGCGCTCTGGCTCACGCAGGTGCAGCGGACGGGCACAGCGGCAGGGCAAGCGGCGATCGTGGAGCCGGCGACGGTGTTCTCCGGCGTCACGATGCAGAACCGGGTGTGGGTCGTCGATGGTCTGGCCCCGCTCGACAAGTGGCGGTTGAGCTCGATCAAGACGAGTCTCGGCGGCGTGATCAGCGTGAATTACCAGGGCCAGCAGTGCACGCCGGCTCAGGCTGCAGGAATCCTCGGCGACCTGCCGAACAACACGAACTGGTGCTTCCCGGAGTGGTGGGTGCCGCAGTCGACCATCCCGCTCGGCGGACGGCAGGACCTGTTCCACAAGTACCCGGTCTCCTCGATCCTCGTCAACGGTGTGACGGGGGGCCCGCTGAGCCAAGTGCAGCAGACGCAGTACTTCTACGGCACGCCGAAGTGGCGGTACAACGATTCGCCCCTGACAGTGGCGAACTCGCGCACGTGGAACGTGTTCGCGGGGGTGAACACCGTGGAGGTGCGTGAGGGCGACCCGGCCGTACCCGCGGCCCAGAAGGTGTCGAAGTACACGTACTACCAGGGCATGAACGGAGACAGGGCGGCTGCCGGCGGAGGCACGAAGACGGTGAACGTCACCGGCACCAGCATCCCGGACGACCGCTGGTTCGCCGGACAGCCGTATCAGCAGCAGACGTTCAACGGTGTCGGCGGAGCTCTGGTGTCGACGCAGGTCAGCACGCCGTGGGCCTCGAACGTCACCTCCAACGACGGCGCGCGGCAGGCGCGGATGGGTGGCGTGCAGAAGACAGTCGTCACCGAGCCACTGTCGACCGGTGGCAACCGCACGCTCGAGACCCGTACGACGTTCGACGGAACCTACGGCTATCCGTTGACGGTGTCGACGGTCCCGTCGGATGCCACGGGCAAGTGCGTCACGACGACTTACGCCGCGGCGAACACCTCCGCCTGGATCATCGGGCTCCCCAGTCAGGTACGGACGATCAACGCCACGTGTGACGGCGTGGCCGGCGCGCAGTTCCCGCGCGACCTGGTCAGCGACGTGAAGACCAGCTACGACGGCCTGGCCTGGGGCGCGGCGGCAACGAAGGGGCTGCCGACGTCCGTGCAGGTGGTGGACAAGTACGACAACGGTCAGCCGCATTGGGTCACGAAGGAGTCGTCGACCTATGACACCCTCGGACGCCTGCTCACGAAGACGGATCCGCTGGGGCGTACGACGTCGACGGCCTACACTCCGGCGACGGCCCTACCTCTGCTGTCCACGACCGAGACGAACGCGGCGCCGTTCTCCTGGCAGACGGTGACGACGCTCGAGCCGACGACCGGCGCGAAGACGAAGATCGTCGACCCGAACGGCTCGATCACGACGATCGCGATCGACGGTCTCGGGCGGTCCACGAAGGTCTGGCTGCCGCTGCAACCCCAGGCCGCGAATCCCGCGGCGCCGTCGATGTCGTTCTCCTACACGCTGTCGCAGACCGCCCCGAATGCGATCAAGACAGACACCCTGACCGGTGGCGGCATCGTCTCGAGCTACCAGCTCTTCGACGGTCTCGGGCGAGAGACGCAGACCCAGAGCCTCGCCGTCGGAGGCGGCACGGTCGTGAAGACCACGAACTACGACAACCAGGGGCGACAGTACTTCGTGGACAACGACTACTGGACGGCATCCATCGCTCCGGGAACGGCGTTCTTCACTCCGGTGACGGAGAACAACATCCCCTCGCAGGTCATCACCGTGTACGATGCCGTCGGACGCGCGCTGACGTCGACCCTCAACACCACGGGGTCCGTGCACTCGCAGACGATCAACGCCTACCCTGGTGCAGATCGGGTCGACACGGTTCCGCCGGTCGGGGGCACCTCGACGAGCACGTTCACGAACTCCCTCGGGCAGAAGACCAAGCTTATCCAGTACCTCGCGGCCGGCATCACCGGCACCGGACAAACGACGACGTTCGCCTACGACGGTGGCGATCGGATGACGAAGATGACCGATCCGGCCGGCAACGACTGGACCTGGACGTTCGACCTGCTCGGCAACCGGGTCGGTCAGGACGACGCCGATTCGGGAGTCACGACGGCCACCTACGACCTCGCCGGGAACATGACCTCGACGACAGACGCCCGCGGGAAGACCGTGACGACGACCTACGATGAGCTCAACCGCAAGACGGCCTCGTATGCCGGCACATCTTCGGGCGCGATGCTCTCGTCGTGGACCTACGACACGGTCAAGAAGGGGCTCGTCACGACGTCGACCGCCTACACGGGGTCGACTCCGGGCGCCCCGGGCCTTGCCTACAAGACCACAGTCGGCTCGTACGACGCGGCGGGCAATCCACTCGACACCACGCTCTCGATCCCGGCAGGTGCACCCGCGTTTGCGGGCACGAGCTACAAGACGACGCTCTACTACAACGCGGACTCGTCGTTGCTGGCGAAGCAGATGCCCGCGATGGGTGGCCTGCCGGCCGAGACGATCCGCTACAGCTACGACTCCTGGGGCAAGCTGAGCGGCGTGCGCGGCACGTCGATCATCCTCGCGAACACCGTGTACTCGCCGATCGGGCAACTGTCGCAGTTCAACCGGGTCAACGGCTCCACGAGCACCGCGTACTCGACCTACGGCTATGACGCCGCGACGGGGGCGGTGCTGTCGATCAAGGACAACGCGGTGTTCGGCGATCTGGGGCACTATGTGGCCGACCGGGCATATACCCGCGACGCGGTCGGCAATGTCACGTCGGCGACGATGAGCTCTGTGCTGCCGACGGCGGGGACGCAGAAGGCCTGTTACGCGTATGACTCGCTGCGCCAGCTGAAGTCGGCGTGGACTCCGAACGCATCGACGGAGTGCGGGGCCACACCGTCGGCGAGCGGGATGGGTGGCCTAGAGCCGTACTGGCATGAGTACACGTATGACAACGCCACCGGAAACCGCACGGGACTCGTGAAGCGTTCGACGATGGGATCGACCACCACCGCGACGTACACCTACGCGGCAGCGGGCGGCGACCGTCCGCACGCGGTCAACGCTGTGGCAGGCCCGGCCGGAGTGGGGCCGGGATCGTACTCCTACGATGCGGCAGGCAACATGACCGGACGCCCTGGCCAGACGATCACGTTCGACGACGCGGGCAAGGTCTCGAAGGTCGTGGCCGGGTCCACGACGCAGGACACGGTCTACAACGTCGACGGCAGCATCCTGCTGCGCACCAACACGACGGAAGGTTCAACGCTATTCGTCGGTGACACCGTGCTGAAGCAGGCGACGGGATCGACGGTCGTCGCGGGCGTACGGACGTACAGTGGTGTCGAGGGCAAGCCGATCGCGGAGAAGTCCGCGAAGACCGGAACCGCCGGCACAACGCTGACGTGGTTGTTCTCGAATCTGGAGGGGACGGTGGACGTGCAAACAGTGGCGAACGCGACAGGCACGACCACGCGCATGCTCCGTGATCCCTACGGTGCCCCGATCGGATCGTCCGGAGTGTGGGGTAGTGGGACCGGGTACATGAACAAGCCCGTGACCGCGTCGACGGGCCTGACCACGGTCGGTGCGCGCACCTACGACCCCGTGCTCGGGAAGTTCCTGTCCGTGGACCCTGTGATCGATACGAACCTGCCGCAGCAGAACACCGGATACACGTACTCGGGCAACAACCCCACCACGTACATGGACCCGAGCGGAATGAAGTTCGCCTTCGCGATGGCCTCTGACGGCGGGAGCAAGGCGCCAAAGAAGGCGAAGGGGTCGCCGTTAACAAACTCGTCCCGGCTCGCTGCTTTCACATATCAGCAGTACACGACGTGGACATCTTCAGCGACAAACAAAAACGTGGTGAAAGTTGCGCGCGAGAAGAACGCCGCCTTCCGCGGAATTCTCAACGATGCGCTTGCTCTCCGTAAAGGTCTCGGATCAGGAGCGATCGGCCTCATGATCGATGTGCCGTGGAATCCAGAGGCTGCGTCCGCGGCGTTCACTGTATACGACAAGTTCAAGACCGGCGGCGATTGGGACGCCAAGGTTGGAATTCTCGACAAGTTTGGACTATCCGGCGCTGACTATCCGGATCGATCCGACGGAAAGACGGTGCGTGTCGACGTCTACGGAAACGTCATCTACGGCGCGATGCTCGCAAGCTATGGTATTCCCGAGGGCGTCGCTATCCAAGCGGCCAACGCTCCCGGCGACGATGTCGGCTATAAGAACGATAAGAGTGACGACGCTGCCGTGAGCATTGGCTACGAAATGTATAAGCAATATCCGGATGGATTGACCAGTACTCAGTACTACAACTTCATTCTGAAGCACTGTGGAGAGATCGCGTGCAAGTGAATAAAACCGTGCTGTGGGGAGTGCTGGGGGCGGGGGTGGCCATCTTCCTCGTGGTGACATGCGCGGTCTTGGTCATTCCTGCCCTCACGAAGACACCGGGGCCCGGCGATCAGTTCGAGTTCCCGATCAGTTGGCAGCGATCGAAGGACCCAGACGTCCCGGATGCGGCCAACACAACCATCGAGCTCTACGAGGACGGAACTGCTCGACTATCGGGAATCTCATTGGGGCACATCGAAACGTCTGCTGACGCCCGGCTTTGTGTCGCTGACGCCAGCGAGGGAGATGCTGGCGATGCGCGTTGGGACGTGGACGACGACGGTGTACTTCACGTCCGTAGCGTCGACGGAGAAGCGGTCTTCCTGCCCGGGGCAGGACGGTTCTCGGGCGCCGACTGGTCCGAGCTTCGCGAACCTTTCTGTGATGGGACTTTCGTTGACTTCAGTCCATCGCGGGATTGAAGCGGAGGAGCGCTGCCGCACGGCGTGTGCGGGGTAGCAGTTCTCCGATGGCACCACCTATGAGCTTCGCTTCCGGGACTGCACGTGTCTGCTGAGTCAGTGATTGGGCCGATACTGATCGTGATCGGGCTTGCCCTGATGCTCTTTCGCGGTCCTGTTTCACAGATCTTCCATCACGGCATGGAGAGGATGTACGGAGAGCCGCTGGCGGATGATCTAACGTCGCCCGAGAGGACACCGCGGAGGATGCTCATCGTGGGGATACTCTTCATCGGCTTCGGCATTTTTACTCTCGTCGGCGCACTTCTGCGGTAGCGGTGGCTGCGATCGATATCGTTCAGGCAGCGCTGTGCCAGGCCCCTGCTCGGCATGCGAGCGAACGCGCGGCCGCTCCGGGTGCTTGGTGCCGTTTGTGGCGTCTTCCTAATCTGACTGTTCGTGTGAGCCTGACTTCAGGCCATTCGGTCGTCGTGGCGTCAACGGGAAAGCAAGGCACCCCGTGGGCCGCGCGTGCTGATTCCTAGGTGAGAAGACGCGTGCTGAATCATAGGTGAGAGAACTGAGAGCGCGAGAGCGTTTCCCTCCGAGAAGCGCTCTCGCGCTCAGTCGGTGAACGGGAGCTCGAAGGCGTTGAGCCGGGCGAGCTGGACGTGATTGATGACGCCGGGGACCATGACGGGGTTGGCGATGAGACCTTCGAATCGTCCTGTCATGGGGGCGGGGCCGAAGACGAGGGGTCCGCTGGCTGAGCGGTCGCCGGCTCCGTTGATGTGTGAGTTGACGGCGACCGGCGTGATCGAGTTGCCGACGAGGAGTCGGAGCTGCTTGTTCGTCGCATCCCAGATGCCGGTGAGCATCTGCCACGATCCGGGCGTCGCGGCTCCGCCGGTGGCGCAGTTGCTCGTCGGTGTCGTGCTGGCGGAGTTGACGGGGTAGTCGCCGAGGCAGAACGCGTAGGTGCCTGCACTGGTGACCTGAAGCTGGACGGAGCCGCTCGAGCCTCCTCCCTGCATCGCGATCTTCTGGGAACCTGTGGCAGGCAGATACCGGGTCTTCACCCACACGCTGAACGTGAAGCTGTTCATCGCGTTCACGGCGGGATACATCGTGCTCACCTCCATGGCGCTTCCCCCGGCGGTCGACAGCACCGGGGTCTCGATGGGCGGGTCGGGCAGATCCGTCGAGGTGGTGGAGCTGGTCTCGGGTATCAGCAGGTCGATGCCATCAGCGCCGATCCACGGGTTGGAGTCCGGGATCGTGTTCGGCAGCGGGGTGGACATCTGCGTGACCTGCCACGCGTGTCCCGCGTCGAGGTTCGCCGCAGCAGCGGGGGTTCCGGTGTTGCCGCCAGGGTAGAGCGGCCGGCCGACCGCGGCGGACTGGTTACCTGCCTTGTCGTAGGCGGACACCCAGACGGTGGACAGCGCGTCCGTCGGGGCGACGGTCAAAGTGGTCGCTCCGGACGGGGCTTTGCATGCCCAGCGCACGTTCCGGGTGATCGCGGTGGCGCAGTCGGGGAGCGCGGCCGCGATGGAGACCGTCCCGTCGGCGGGTACGGGCGGGGCGGGCGCGACGAGCTGGGTGGGAG
>NZ_LSJW01000116.1:0-342 GCF_001557335.1 Microbacterium sp. CCH5-D1 | reverse complement strand
TATTCGGGCCGGAGGGGTCCGGTTCTCTCGATTTGCGGAGGTGTGGACGATGGCCGATTTCGGTGCGTCTTATGCGGAGATGGAGCAGGTGGCGGGTTCGCTGTCGCAGGCTCGTGATGACATTCAGGGTCAGCTGGACACGCTGAAGGGTCAGGTCGACACTCTTCTGGGTGATGACTTCAAGACGCAGCATGCGTCGGGGAAGTTCGGTGAGGGGTACACGGAGTTGACGACGGGTCTGAAGACGGCGGTCGATGGCATCAATGACATGTCGGAGTCGCTGCTGGGGATGATGCGGGCGATCCAGGATCTGGACCAGCAGCTCGCCGGCAGCTGACACAC
>NZ_LSJW01000115.1:0-483 GCF_001557335.1 Microbacterium sp. CCH5-D1 | reverse complement strand
CCCGCCCCTCCTCTCCCGGCCACACGAGCCCACGCAGCCAGCGCCGATCGCGTTCATCCGCCGCATCGAGGGGCGCGAGGTCGACGCCCGCCCGCCAGACCACGTCCGGCATCCGCAGCGGAGGCAGCGCGCCCGAGACCCGGCTCTCCAGCACGACGGTCGAGGGTCCGTCAAGAGGATCGAGGACGCTCCTGACCGATCCATCCGCCGCGATGAAGCGATACGAGTAGCGGTCCGGGTAGAGGCACAACCCCGCCGACGCTCCGACCTCGAGCAGCGCGATCGGTCCGGCTATCTCCGACAGCACGGGCAGCAGCGCCGCGAGGCGGAGGGGCTCATTGGTCTGGAGGCTGCGGTTCGCGCACTCGGCGATCACCGCGTCGGCGTTGCGGAGCACGAAGTCCCTCCACTGCGGGTACCCGACGAGTCCGGAGCCGAGCATGCGCGTCACGGCGAACACGAGGGGCGGCTGCCGACGATTCT
>NZ_LSJW01000114.1:0-11026 GCF_001557335.1 Microbacterium sp. CCH5-D1 | reverse complement strand
CTCCTCGAAGCCGGCGGATTCAGACCGCTCCTACACTCTCATTCGCGATGAGCCCGAATGCTCCGAGAGATGAGCGAAGTGGCTCGTAGTGGTTGCGAGCGGCATTGCTGACGACCCTTGTTCCTTCATCGCCGTCGCCCTTCTCGAGCACTCTGATGCGCTCGCCATGATTTTTGTCGATTAAGAACGGTGAGTGGGTGACGAACACTACCTGGACGGGTGCTCGCTCCGGATCCTGAGGGTCTGCGAAGTCATCGAAGATCTTCAGGAGATCCTGCTGACCGAGCATCGAGAGGTACGCGTCGGGCTCGTCCATCAAAAGAACCTCGGAGTCTGACGCCGCCCGGTGGGACATGTACTGCACGAAGTACGAGAGGAAGTAGCTCATGCCGCCGCTTCGCTCGCTGAAGGCGTAGTCGCTTCCTGTTCGATCTCGGATCGTGAACAGAATGTCGCGGTCTCCTCGCGTGAGAGCGAGCTTGAAATCGCGGTCCTGCGACCACCACCTGGGGAAGTTGAGCGCGGCATCCAGCTTGGCGTTCAGCTTGTCCATGATCGCGTTCGCATAGCCCTCAGAGTCGTGGATGGCCTCCCGCAACGACTTGAACGCGGATCGATCGATGCCGCCCACGGCGATAAGGAGCTTCTCCGCAAGCGCATACTGCTCGCGAATCAGCTTGGCATCTGCCTCAGGGAGCCGCTGCAGGTGAGGGTGCTGTTCAAGAAGGGCTCGGGCCTGGTCAGTCAACGATTCCTGCCCCTTCTTGAATAGCGATGAGCCATGAATCATGCCTTCTGCCCATTGAAGAAGTTTGATTCGCGGCGCCAGTCCCGGGACTTTGCCGTCCGCGAGGAAGTCGATCGGCACGGAATCTGGGAGCGGAACGTGCGCATCGATCTCAAAGAAGGTGGGAATCTGAAACTTCTCGAGCTGGCTCTTCGTGACGCTCTTCTCTGCCATGGAGCCGTCGGTACGTCGGGCATAGACCAATATCCGCCCGTCCATGCGGAACAGCCAGAAGGAACTGACAGCAGTTTCACCGTCGAGGCCAAGCGTTTTTCGCACAAGTGCAGCATCCGAGGGGTTCAAGGCTTCCAGCTCTCCACCAAACTCCGGCAACGCCATTTCCTTGTCAACGGCGAAGAAGTCGGAGTACCGGCAAAAGTCCTTCGGCACGATGTCTTCACCAGTGAGGAGGCGCTTGATCGCGCCCAGCAGCTGGGTCTTACCCGCCTCGTTTGCCCCTACAACGGTAGTGATCCCCTTCTCCAAAGGAATCCGGACGAAGGGATAGAACAGCTGGTCCGGGCCGATCGTGTCCCATGGGTCCGGAGCCGCGCCCGGATCACTCTTACGGAGGTAGTCGTAGTTGAACGATCGATAGAACCGCACGTACAGAGTCTTGACCCGCATCGAGTCGTCCCCTCGCAACAGGCCAGACCGCGTTGTCTGGCGTGCTTGACTCTATCGGAGGCCCCGGACGTGCTCGCTTCTTGCCTCGGCAACTGTGGTGGGGAATCGAGGTTCAAATCGCAGTCCCGCACACCGAAGCTGGCAGCAGCGGGACTCATGGTGCTGCGCTAGCGAGTGACGGCCAGGCCACGGCTGGTGATCAGTTCGACTTGCAGCGAATCGAGGTAGCGGAAGCTCTGCGGCGGTCCAAATCCGAGAAGGTCACGGAGGGAAGCGAGGGAGACTGGTCGCTCCCACGCTCTCGGGTGCTCAACTTCCAGAAGGGTGGAGGCGTCAGCGCCTTCAAGGTATTCACCGAGCGCGTCTTCCGGAATATCGATTGCGGCCGAGTGCAATTCCCAAACCCGGTCCGGCGGCAGTTTGCTTGCCTGCTTCAAACGCACGGTGCCCACGATCGCTCGCTCCGGAGAGCTCGAGTACAGCAGGATGGTGGTGCCCGCGGGGAGGTCGGGGAACTTTCGTCTGACTTCGATGGTTTTGCGTCCTTCGAGGATGGCTCTGGCGTACCGCGGCTTTATCGATAGGAACAGGGCTCGGGTCATCATCCTTCCCACCCAGCTTGGGTTCGGACGACGTCGTCGAAGAGTCCGGGGGTTCCCGTGCGTGTGGTGATGAGTGAGGTGGTGACACCATGCTTGCGTAGCAGCGCATCGAACGATTTCCGCCCCAGCGGGGCATCAAGCACGTGTG
Source organism: Microbacterium sp. CCH5-D1 (assembly GCF_001557335.1). Lineage (NCBI taxonomy): Bacteria > Bacillati > Actinomycetota > Actinomycetes > Micrococcales > Microbacteriaceae > Microbacterium > Microbacterium sp. CCH5-D1. The sequence goes on along the minus strand of NZ_LSJW01000114.1, from coordinate 8,862 downwards.
TGTCCTCGAATCTCAGCACCAGCACCTTCCCGTCGTTTGCGTGCCCTTGGATCTCCCCGCCCCGCAGGACCCCCAGGGTTCGGTACAGGTCGATCGCGTCCTGCACATGCATCACTTTGGCGTCAACCACACGAGAGTGTGCGACGACAGCGCGAATTGCACGATATTCAGGGGCAGTCGGGTCCTTGGTGACGTACCACAGCACCCGGGTTGGGATCTCCCAGTGTTTCATCTTCGGCGCCGCGAAATAAACGAACTCGCGAGCGAGCCCCAGGGCGGGTCGATCGCGGACCTCGATAAGAGTGTCGTTGAAGCCGAGGAGCTCCCGGGCGTAGCGCGGCTGGATTGGCACGACCCTCACGGGAACGTCCGTCCCAAGCAGGAGTTGCGGCCAGTGCCGTCGCTCATACTCGGCGACTTCCGCCGGGGTGGTGAGAGAGGCGACCTGTGACGGATCCGGATGGCGTGCGAGCCGGACGGTAGGTTGCCCGGATTGAAAGCCGTCAGTAACAAGTGCGGCTCGCAACACCGGGTTCAAGTTCTTTTCCACGATCGCCACGACGTCCGCGGCTCGTTCCAACGCCAGGGCGCGGAGGTACCTAGTCAGTTGGAAGGTGATAGTCCCACCGAGTGAGCCTCTCGCGACGCGCATCACCGAAACGCGGAGCGTGTCGTCGGACGATTCCGTTCCGAGAAGAGCCCACCGCCGCCCTCGATCATCGAGGAGAATCTCAAGGCGCGCCGTGGCCGGTCTCGCAAGCACCGCGCGAAGCTGCTTTCGGAAGGCTGTCCCCTTCTCTCCGTTGCGGATGTCGACGAACTCGTCCTCTAGGTCCGCGGCGATTTGGTCTACGCGCTGCCAGCGCAGGCCGGCCGATTCCAACTGTCCGGAGCGGAATTCAGTCGGTGCAGACGGGGGAATAAACGCACGAAGCAAATCCACAGGACGGAGCACGTCGATGGCGTACTGTTCGCGCGCCCACTCTGCCGTGGCTGCGAGAAAGGTCTCGTCCCGTGTGACGAAGTAATCTGCACCAGCAAGCACTGCGTCCGCGAGGTGTTTGGCGTCATTTCGGAGGCTAGAGTCTCGCTGTATCGCCGCGGACGGCATCCGCGCGATGAACTCGGCTGCGAGCGTCCTCATTGTCTCGCGTCGTCGCAGCGCGACCAGTCCCTGGAGACTGCGTTGCACACGTTGCCGTTCGACAGGCGGTTCCAGATGATTGATTTCTACGGACACTTCTGGTGACACCGCAAGCTCAACCACATCCACTAGCCAATCCGCGGCCAGCCCCTTTGACTCCTCCCGATCCGGGCGCTCCATCTGGTTCGAGGCGTACAGGTCGATCACGACGTTCGAATCGAGCACGGCGATGGGGCGCGAGGAGTCGTAGAGGGCACTCTCGAGCAGGTCGAGTTGCCCGATCTTGCGTGTCCAGATCGTGAGCGTCGATCCTTTGGCTGCCCTGCCCGGGCGTTCAGCAGTCGGAACCATGTCCAGCGATCGCCAGAAGCCGTCCATGTCGTAGTCCGATCGGCAGTGCGCGGTGATCACTGCACGATCTAGATTCGCGGCGATCGCTGCGTCGACCATTGCCTTGGCGAGACCGGTCCCACGTGCGAGTGCATCCACACAGACATGTACAAGTTTCAGTGTCTGCTGGCGCGGCGTGCTGTAGAGGAGATAGCCCTGAACAACATCGTCGACCGTGCCAAGAATGAGCCGTCGCCGCGCTCCCGCCTCCTCAAACGCGGCGAAAGGAAGATGCCCGAGCGTCGTGCGGTTCTTGCGGTGCAGCTCGATGACGCGAGCGTACTCTTGGCCCGCCTGGCCGCGTGTTGCGTCCCATGGATAGATCCTCACCCGCGACATAGCGCTAAGCGTAGGGGTAGGACCGACGCCGGAGGACAACACCCCAAACCGCGTGAAGACGGAATCGTGCGCCCATTGCCGCTGCCAATGCCGTGCAACCGCGCGTGGCGGCTATCGCCTCCTCGCCTCCTCGCCTCCTCGGCGACCGTCATACTCCATGACGAGGAGCGACTCGCACCTGAGCCACGATGGTCTTAGGCTCGCGCTATGGCCATCTCGGAGCCCCCCATTTGTCGCGTCGACACGGCCGAACACCTGGCCCGTCCGACACCCGCAAACATACGCAGAGATGTCTGATCGTGGATAGGCGCTCCCATCAGCGCACTGCACTGCTTGCGCTCGATGTCGATGGCACAATCTCCCGGATCTACCGCGAGGAAGAGCGCGCGCTGCATCAGAACGATGAAGGCTGGCGCTCCTGGATGACGGTCGACGATGACCTGGTGGACGCACTTGACGACCTCGCCCAGCGACCCGGCGTGCAGGTCGCCTGGCTGACGACGTGGCCGCGTGATCAGGTCGGCTGGTTGATCCGCGAGCCGTTGCGAGGCAAGCTCATCGGCCCTTACGTGCCTTGGCAGAACTGGCCCAAGCGTGGATGGCGGACGGCGAGCCTGATCTCGCACATCCGGCAGACCAGCCCGAACGCGGTCGTGTGGGCAGACGATCGAGCTCCCGAGGACGCTGAGCAACGGCTAACCACAATGACGGAGGTCCCATCGCTGGTCGTCCGCCCCGACAAATTCGAGGGCGTCACCCTTGCCGACGTCAGGCGAATTGATCAGTTCCTAGCCGAGCAACTCCTACTCTGAACGCCCGCCGGGCACGGCGGGCGTTCATTCGGCGGCTTCCTCGGTCTTGGCACGAGCGTGAGATCCGCAGAGTGCCCACACCCACATTCGGATCGTGTAGGTTCTCGCCGGTGCCCCGCACTCTTCGCACGTCGTCGTGCTCTCCCACTCAGCGGCAAGGATCGCTTCGCTGAACTCTTCGTTGTAGTCGTAGACGTCTTCGGATGCCCGAGCGTAAAAGCTGAGAGAGCCAAACTTTGATTTGATCTGCTGAACAACGTAGCCCGGAGCGATCGCCGCGAGCTTTCTGTCAAGCCGGTCGAGAAGCGGGTGCCAACCGGAGCTCACATCGATGAGCTCAGGCCAGCCAGGTTCGATGCGAGCAATGATCCGCCGAAGCTCGGGCGGAGTGTCCTGAGTCATATCGTCCCCTTCCTGATCGACGTTCTTGCTCTAGACGATGCGAGCGGGCTAGTGGTGGCTCACGGGTACCTCGGCTCGATGGGAGCCTACGCACCTTCGTTCGACTGCTTCGAAGCGTTGCGGGCAGTCAGGGATGCTCGGGACTGTTGCCGAAGTCGAGAATGCTCCCGGAACGCGCGACCCACGCGCAGACTGCGCATCACGCCGCTGTCGAAGCTGATCATTCCACGGCGACGCCATTCGATCGCCGCATGTCCACGAAACCCGGTCACGGCTCGACGACGCTCCATGAAGTCCAGCCGTTCCGGGATCGGTCCGGGGAGCCCCGCGGTGTCGGGCAGTAGATGGGTGAACAGTTCCGCATAGGTCGGGCCAGCACCGGTACGACGACGTGTCTGCGCGATGAAGATTGCCGCGGCCAAGGCCCACTGCTCCGCGCTGTCCTCAGCCGTCAGTTCTTCGAACACGTACACCCACTCAGCAGGTGGTGGAGACACGATCCCCTGCCACCAGATTGGATTTGAGGAGCCCATACGACACTCACCTATCTCCGCGATCGCATGCACGAGCCGATCCCGCGACGCGACCGCCGATCATCGGGAAGGGCAGCACACGTGCAGAGAACAGCGGAGCGATCCGACGAAGAACATGATTGTTTCGTATGGCCTCCGAAATTATGCCATACGGAATAGGCCATACGGAGGGGATGAACTCACAACGCTGGAAGGGTGGCCCGACGCAATGACGACATCGATGCTGCGTGGGCCGAGTACGCGCAGCGAGTAGCGACGTCGCTTCGCCGCATTCGAGAACAAGCAGGCTTGAGTCAAGAAGACGTCGCCTACCGCGCCGGCATGACCCGGTATACCTATCAGAAGTACGAGAAGGGCGAGTCGCGCCCGGGTACGCCTGCGAACCCGACCCTTCGCGCGATGCTGGCCCTCGCGCAGGTGCTCGACGTCCCTCTTGACGCTCTTGTCCCCGAACCGACGCCGGACCTCCGCAACCGCTAACCGGCGCCTCGATCGAGAATGCTTTGAGCATGCTCATGTCGGCACGGCGCGGGGGCGAAGCCGCTTCGCGACGACTCGTGAACGGGGTGGCGCTTTGGCCAGTAGCGGGTCGATGTCGGCGCTCACCCTCACTTCGCTCACGTGACGAAGCAGGACGCCGTCGTGACGGTGCGCGGCTTCCAGGAGGGCTTTTCCAAATGGCGCCTTGCGGTGACGTGCGCCGGGCGTGGACGGCATCGATCGGACACCGGCCAGCGCCTCCCTGTGACCGGTGATGACCCGTGACGCGCACGACTCGAGCGCTGTCGTGCGCTCGCCCGCCCCTGAGCCTGCACCAACTGCGAGGCCGATGAGTCCTTCAACCTGCATCTCCCATGGGACGCGATGGGTGATCAGGGAGCTGCTCACGACACTGTCGGTCAACGTGAAAACCAGTTCGACCGCCGCCGGATAGATGAAGCGGAGGCCCGGAACAGGGTCAGCCAGGGTCCTCTGGTGGCTTGTGCGAATGAGTTCGCAGGCCAGCGCGAACTCTCCCGTATGAAGCGTGACGCCGCGGCGCCACAGAACCCCGGAAAGCAGACGCTCGGCACGACGGTAAGGCAAGGAGGGACGCACGTGCGTGTCTTCCTTTTCCCCGTGCCACCAATTGTGGCGGACGCAGAACATCCCACCTCGGCTTATCACTTCGGTAGGGATTCCCTCACTGCACACGAAACACGCCCGCCGGGGATAGTCGGAAACGTCGCATCGACGGCACCGTGTCGGCCGCCATGCCGCGTGATGGCACGGCCAAACCAGGCGGAACCGGTCACGTTCCCGGTCGAAGTGGCCGACAGTCAGCCCACCAAGATTTTCGACCGCGCTCACATATCGCGGATCAGTCGGCGGCAACGACTCGACGCGGTATGCACGGGTGATGTGCCGAAGCAGCCACTGCAGCGGGATTAGGTTGCAGGATGCGAGGCGGCCGAGGTACCCGGCTGGCGTTTCGCCCGCTAAGGGCGGCAGTGCGCACGGCAGCGTTTTCATGCGACCGCTGACCATGAGTCTTGGTGGCGCAATAGCCGCGCCCGAACGGTGGGCATACGCGGCACGAGCGCCGCCCCGAAGACGCTCAACGGGAGCTCACTCGGCACGCGGCTCAGAGCGCTATCGATCCTCAACTCACGATCCCGGAACGCAAGAGGAGTACCCGCATTCGGAGATGTGCGGGCATTCGCTGGCTGGAGGACTCGCCGAACGAGGCTGTCTACGAGGAGCGCCTGGGCCTGACGTCCTAGTGTGGGCAGCGCGAACGTTTGTAGCGACTGTGGATCGGTGAGAGCGACTGCCAGCGACACCACCACGGGAAAATCACGGATCTCCATGGGACGATCAGCGTCGGCGTCGGCGTCGGCGTCGGCGTCGGCGGCCGAGCATCCGACTTCTCGCCAGAGGGCGAGCAGATCGTGGGCGGCGACGACCGCGGCCGAGCGGTAGCCGATGCCTCGCAGGCGCAGGGTGCCGTTCAACTGCCGTTGTGCGCAGCGAAGACCAGGTATGCCCGATACGTCGATGTCGACTCCTGCGTGATGCCAGCGGCGGTGGCGGATACAAACCGGCCCCGCTGGGCGGGCGACCAACACGATTTCCCCACTGGTACACCTGCGGCATAGGGACTCCGGAGGGGGAAGCATCCGGCAGTGCGGACATCGCACACGCTGTGTCCGCTCGACATGACCGCAAACCGTCGCCCTGCGTTCGTTCCCGAACAGCCCCCTCGGAATGCCACCGAGGTCCTCGACGAGACGAGAGGCCTGTCGTGGAGTTATCCCTGGCGGCAGCGTCGGGTCCGCTCGCCGAAGGGAGCGCCAAAGAACGTGCGGGGGAATCGCGTTCGCGGAGCACAGTCGTGACCAGTAACTATCGACCGTCTCACGTCGCACAGGCGCCACACGGACAGGTAAGGCTCGGGCCTCGTTCACTTCGCCTTCATCCGGGCGCCCTGGCGTCGCTCGACAGCCCGGGCATAGCGGGCGAGGTCCAGCCGCTCCGATCCATCCTCGATCGCATGGAGCGCATCGAGTTGCAGCATGTCCCCCAACAGCCCGATCTCACCGTTGGTGAGTTGGTGCAATTCTTGCGCCGCGGCAAGGATGTCGCCCGGTCGCTGGTCAAGAAGGCATAGCGAGTTCTCAATCGCGAGGAGCAGGTCGCCCCAATCCGATCGTTGCTCCACCGAATTCAGCGAGAATGGGCGAGCGCTGTGCAGTTCGAATCTCTTACGGATTTGTCCTTCCCGCGACCCCGACAGTAGTCCGGTGTCTTCGACATCGACACCCGCGTAAACGAACGTTCCCCCGCACCGTTCCGACAACTGCTTCAGCATGTCGGACGCTTCGATGTTCTGCCGATACCGCAGATCCAAGTGATGGATATCATCCACGAGGATCAGCTCGGTGGAACAGCGGCGCACCGCATTGGCGATCATGTCCAGGAGGTGGCCGTACGTGGCCCGCCCCGGTATCGGAAGCCCGAAGAACCGCGCGAATTCCTCCATGAGTCCCTTCGCGGAGCACTGCGACGGAACCATCACGTACATCACCGGAATCTTCCCCGGTGCCGCCGACGCGTGCCCCGTCTCCCGGCGGCGTCTCTCGTGCGCGATGCCCACCTCCACGAGGGTTGTCGTCTTGCCGTTGCCGGTATCGCCGGACAGGAGGACGCCGAGCTTGCCGACCTGACGGAACTGATTCAGCATCACCCTGTCCCGCACCGCACGCTCGAACAGTCGGTACAGCGGCGTCTTCACGAATGCACCCGCTTGCGCGAATCGGGCCCGACCCTCGTTGTAAAAAGCCCGGTCTCCGAAACTCATACTGCGGAGTTCTTCCCCTGAGATCATCACCGGGCGCTCGAGGATCATGTCGATGCGTTCCCGCCAGCCCTCTTTCGTCGTCAGCTCATACATCGTCAGCCCGCTTCCGCGTCGCGTCGAGATCAGTCGTGTATGAGAACCCGCCCCGATTCGGCCACTCCGGCTCTCCAGTCACACCGTCATCTCGGTGTTCACGTCGGTCCTCGACGCTCGCAGCACCGACCTCGGTGCCAACCGCGACCCCAGCTGAGAGATGCATCGGGTCATCGGCGGCCACCGCGACTCGCGCACGGCGACGCGCGGTCTTCGTGTTCCCTTTCGCGATGAACGCACGCATCGCTGCCGCGAGTTCGTCCCGCTCCCGGTCGACGGACGCGTCGCGGCACCGGTACTCCATCCGCGCTTGCCGCCACACGTCCCCCAGCATCGGCACCTCGTGCAGGTCGTTCGCCCACCGCAACGCGATGAACTCCCCATCGACCTCCAACCACACCACGTGCACGTTGTAGGGGTCGAATCGGATCGGCCATTTCCCTTGCTTTTGTTTCAACGGCGACAACCGCCGCCGGAACGCGTGCAACCCCTGTGAGTCGTACACCCGCCTCTGGAACGAAACTCCATACCGGTTCACACCCCGATACACGACGGGCAACAAAGCGATGAAGTCCTCGCGCGTCAACGGAACATGAAGCTCCGGCCCGACCTCGTGAAACGCGCGACACATCTCGTTCGGCGATAGAGAGATCGAGGGGTGCAACGGATCCCGCAGACTGCTGTGACTGTGGTTCTGCCACTCCACCGCAATCCAATCCTCCAAAAGCTCCTGCATCTGCGTGATCGTGAGCACCTCCTCAGAGTCGGCCTCCACATCCCGACCCCGATGCTCCACACTGCGCCCCACATACCCTTTCGCATACTGCAGGAACAACGAATGGATCGACTTGAACGTGCGCTCCACATGCGGCTTGTCCGTTGGCGTGTGAGGTGCGGACGTGATCAACGAGATCTGCAATGCCTCACAAGCGGCGCGGAAATGCTTCGACAGGTACGTCTTCCCCCGATCAGTGGTGATCGTCTCCGGGAAGATGAACGGCTGCGCCATCCGCAACCGGTCAAACCGCTCCTGGGAAATCAGAGCGTCCTCCGCCCAGGCCGACGACACCAATGCCCTGGTCTCGCGTGCCCCCTCCAACCTGCGTCCATACGGCACGAGCGCCCGGGCAAGGACCACCAGCAAATCGATACTCTTCGTGCCCTCTGGGCGCAGTACCGCGCCCAAGATTGACCTCGTCGCCACATCCAACAGAATCGTCAACTCGGGACGGGCCACCGTCTTCTCATCGACACGGACCATCACATCCATCCGGGTCGTGTCCATCTGCACGTGCTCTCCCGGACGGATCACCGACCGCGACCCGAACGCCCGATCCGGTTGCAATGCCAACGACTCCCGTGTCTTCGCCGACCCGAACGAGAATCGCCCTCGGTCCTCCGCTCCCAATAACCGGTACAACGTCGCCGCGCTCGGGAACACCACATCATCCCCGAACCGTTCCCGCACCCGGCGCTTCAGCTTGTCGATGATCACCGTCCTGTTCGTCGTCGACGACGTCGACCGCTCCGCCAACACTTCATTCAGAACCTCGACCAGCCGCGGATCAATCGAGCTTCGACGCGGTGCGCGCCGATCAGACGCACGATTGTCCGCGACGCCGGTCTTACCCATCTCCTGAAACGCCCGAAGCTTCCGCTCCAACGTCCGACCCGACACCGGCTTCCCTAACGAAACCGATAGAGCCGCCGCTTGTTCGACGATCGTGGCCTTTCGTTTGCCCGGGCCGGCCGCCAACACCGCTTCCACGGCGACCAGCCACGCCCCCACCACCGGCCCCTCGTCGAGGT
>NZ_LSJW01000113.1:0-31055 GCF_001557335.1 Microbacterium sp. CCH5-D1 | reverse complement strand
GCGATGACCGCCGCGCCAGCCCAGACGACCGCGGTACCAGCCGTCGCCGAGCCAGGCGCCGAGCGCGTTCTCGCCGTCGAGGAGCAGTGCGGTCACGTCGTAGGTGTAGTACCGCAGGCGTTCGCGGTAGGTCGTCCATCCGGGTGAGAGCGTGTCGGAGCCGACGCGGACCCCGTTGATCTCCGCCTCGTACAAGCCGTGCGCCGTGGCGTAGAGCCGGGCGCTGGCGATCTCGCCCTCGACGCGGAAGCCTCGTCGAACCAGGGTCGCGCGGCGGGCATCGCTCTCCGGATCCTCGTCGAGGTCGACCCCCACCGGTCGCGCCGACCAGTCGTCTGCCCGGAGAAGGCCGGCCTCGAGCCAGGTCTCCGGGCTGTCGGCGGACCAGCTGCCGTCGCCGCCCCGCACTGCCACGCGCACGCCGACGTGCTCGCGCGAGTCGAGGGCGTCGAAGGGCCAGGGCACCAGGACCTGTCTTTCGGACGTCACCTCGATGCGCTCCTCGTCCCGGTCCTGGCTGCTGCCGCGCACCACCGTGACGGCATAGGACTGCTGTCGCCAGTCAGCGGGGGCGTCTGCGATGGTCCAGCTCAGACGCGGGCGGCTCTCGCCGATGCCGAGCGGCTCCCGGTGGTGCTCGATGCGTGGCGCGGAGACGGTGGTCATGTGCTTCTTCCTGCCCCTGCGGCTCGTCGGGTGTCGATGCTCTGTCGCGGGTTCACTCGGACGGCGCCGGGGTGCGCTTGGCGCTGGCGCCCCGCATGATCCGGGCGACAGCCGTGATGAGGAACAGCTGTCCCGTGATCCCCTCGGCGATCGCGACCGCCTGCCCGCCGGTTCCGACCGGGACGATGTTGCCGTAGCCCGTCGTCGTCAGGGCTGTGAAGGAGAAGAACAGCTGGTTTCCGAGGGAGTCGGCGGTCGCGTCGCCGAACAGCGGAGTGGGAGACAGCTGCGACATCAGGTTGTACACGAACGCGAAGAACATCCCGACGAGGATGTACGCCGTGACCGCAGCCAGGAGCGCTTCGAAGTCGAGCCCGCGACGGGTGACCTGGTGGGCGATGATGACCCACGGCGCCACGAGGAGCGCGAGCATCGAGGCGGCGGAGAGCGGGATGGCCAAGAGCGGGCCGTCGAGCCCGAGGGCGCCGGCGATGACCGCGGCGAGACCGGCAGCGGAGAGCACCACCCACGACACACGTTGCGCCAGCCGCGTCGCTCCGGTGACGTAGAAGACCACGGCGACGGTCGCCAGCATCGGCAGGAAGGCCCACGGGCTCGGGTCGGTGCTCGGCTGCGTCGCGCACAGTCCATACGAGACGACGAGGAGCACGAGCACGACCCCGTACCCGGCTGCGCGTCGGGTCCACAGGCCGCTGGAAGGCGAGGAGTCGGTCCCGTGCGCGGTCAGCTTCTCGGTCATGGCGTCCCTCCGGATCAGCGGCTGGCGATGTCCGTGATCTGCGGTCAGTATCCCAGGCGGGTGACGACGAGGAGGGACGACCGGCCGGGCGCGGTTCGTGTCCGCTCGCCGGACCCGTTATGATGGCTAGGTGCATCCGCGCTTTCCGGCCGGATGCCTGGAGACGTCGCATAGTCCGGCCGAGTGCACCACCCTGCTAAGGTGGAGTCCCCTCACGGGGACCAGGGGTTCAAATCCCCTCGTCTCCGCAGAAGAACCCCCGCTCCGGCGGGGGTTTTCTCGTTCCCGGCCCCTGGGTTCCCGTGTCGGGGCAGACTCGAATCATGCTTCGCGACATCACCACGATCGTCTTCGACGTGCTGGGCACCCTGGTCGATGAGCCCGGAGGGCTTCGCGCTGCCATCGAGGAGGCGGGTGGCTCTCCCCGCGATTCCGATGGACTCCGCGCCGTCTGGCAACGTCATATCGACGGGGAGCAGCGCCGGATCGCACGGGGTGAGCGCGACTACGTCGACTCCGGGATCCTGGATCGCGAGGCGGCGACACTGGTGGCGCAGATCGCGGGGATCACGGACGCCGCCACCGTCGATCGCCTCGCGACCGCGGCGAAGCGTCTTCCCGCCTGGCCGGATTCGCGCGAGGGCATCGAGCGTCTCGCCGCCCGCTTCCGTGTGTTCGGGCTGTCGAACGCGAACCCGGAGTCGCTGCACGCGCTCGGGGAGCACGCCGGACTGCCGTGGCACGGAGCGCTATCGGCGGACGCCGTCGAGGCTTACAAGCCCTCCCCGCGGGTCTACCGGCTCGCGGTGGAGGAGGCGGGCGGCGACCCGACGCGCGTGCTCATGGTCGCCGCACACGCCTGGGATCTCCGAGGCGCCGGAGCCGCGGGGATGAGGACCGCGTACGTACCGCGTCCGGCAGGTGATCCGCCCGAGGACACCGACGCCTTCGACGGGCGCTTCCCCAGCCTGGCCGAGCTGGCGGAGGCGTTGGGCTGAAGCGGCGGGATCGTCTCGTGTCTGTGTCCGACCCGACGTTCGGCTCAGCCCTCGGGTAGCCTCGTCCGCATGTCCTCCGCCACGACGCAGACCCACAAACGCGAAGCCTTCGGCTCGCGGAACGTGTTCATCCTCTCCGCGATCGGCTCAGCGGTCGGCCTCGGGAACATCTGGCGGTTCCCCTACGTCGCCTACGAGGGCGGCGGCGGGGCGTTCCTCATCCCGTACCTGTGCGCGCTGCTGACCGCCGGCATCCCGCTGCTGTTCTTCGACTACGCGATCGGTCATCGATACCGCGGATCGGCGCCTCTCGCCTTCCGTCGTCTGCACCGTGCTGCCGAGCCCCTCGGATGGTGGCAGGTGCTCATCTGCGTCGTGATCGCCGTCTACTACGCCGTGATCATCGCGTGGGCGGCCATGTACACCTGGTTCTCGGCCCAGCTCACCTGGGGCGCGGGCAACGAGAACGACTTCTTCTTCATCGACTTCCTGCGCTCGGCGGACGTGGCCGAAGTCGGCGTCTCGACCGACTTCGTCCCGCAGGTCGGCATCCCCCTCGTGGTCGTGTGGCTCATCGTCATCGTGATCATGGCGCTGGGTGTGAAGCGCGGCATCGGCAGGGCGAACATGATCCTGATGCCGTTGCTCACGGTCATGTTCGCGATCCTCGTGGTGCAGTCGCTGTTCCTCCCCGGTGCGATGGACGGCCTCAACGCCTTCTTCACCCCGAACTGGGAGGCACTCGCCGACCCGGGCGTCTGGGCCTCCGCGTACGGCCACATCTTCTTCTCGCTGTCGGTCGCGTTCGGCATCATGGTGACCTACTCCTCGTATCTCAAGCGCAAGACCGACCTGACCGGTTCGGGACTCGTCGTGGCCTTCGCGAACTCGGGCTTCGAGATCCTCGCCGGTATCGGTGTCTTCGCGGCCCTCGGCTTCATGGCGCAGGCGCAGGGGACCGAGGTGGCGGGAGTCGCCTCTTCCGGCATCGGATTGGCGTTCATCGCGTTCCCGACGATCGTGTCGCAGGCGACGGGCGGATCGATCATCGGCGTCCTCTTCTTCGGGGCCCTGGTGTTCGCCGGAGTCACCTCGCTCATCTCCATCCTCGAGGTGATCGTCGCCGCGCTGCAGGACAAGCTGGGCTGGGCGCGTGTGCGCACGACCCTGACCGTGGCGATCCCGCTCGCTATCGTCTCGATGGCGCTGTTCTCGACGACGACGGCGCTCTCCGTCCTCGATACGGTCGATGCCTTCGTGAACTCCTTCGGCATCATGGCGGTCGCCCTGGTGGCCGTGATCATCGTGGCCTGGTTGCTGCACAAGTTGCCGGTGCTGGTCGAGCACCTCAATCGTCGATCGAGCTTCCGGGTGGGCGCGATCTGGAAGCTGCTCGTCGGCGTGCTGGCACCCGTCGTGCTCGGGTACCTCTTCATCAGCGAGCTCATCGCGAAGACGTCCGAGCCGTACAGCGGCTATCCGGCCTGGTTCCTCGCCGTCTTCGGATGGGGCATGGTGATCGCCCTCGTGGTGCTGGCCCTGGTCCTGTCGGCGTTGCCGTGGAGCGGCCGTTCCCACGCGAAGGACGATCCCGAATACGACGAGTTCCTCGTCGAAGAGGAGTACGAGCCGGATGCGGAGACGTCCGCGATCCCGGCGGTGGGCACCACGACGAAGGGAGCGAGCGCATGACTCCGATCGCTGTCGTCATGATGATCATCGCCATGGTCACGGTCTGGGGCGGGCTGGTCGCCGGGATCGTGAACCTGGCCCGTCATCCCGAGGAGTCGGAGACGGAGCCGGCACCTCCCGTCGAGCTCTGACCGGGCGTCGACGGAGAACCGATCGCATCCGACCGGAGAAGTCGGGTCGGCGTATGAGATGCGCAGCGACGATGGTGGGGAAAGGAGGACCTCATGATCGGCACGCTGAACGCCCTGGTCGAGCTCGTCGACACCTACGGTGTCGCGGGAGAGATCGACATCGACGCGTTCGCCCGTGAGAACGGCACGACGGAGTACCACCTGCGTCGGATGTTCTCGGCGCTGGCGGGGATGCCGCTCTCGGAGTACGTGCGTCGTCGCCGGATGACGCACGCGGGAGCGGAACTCGCAGCCGGCGCTCCGAGCCTGCTCGATGTGGCCGTGCGCCACGGATACGGCTCGGTCGAGGCGTTCGCTCGCGCCTTCCGCGCGGTGCACGGCATCGGACCGGCCGATGCGCGCCGTGACGGGGGCCCTCTCCGTACACAACCCTCGCTCCGGTTCCGCCTGAGCGTGGAAGGGAGCATCCCCATGCACGTCACCATCACCCACCGGCCCGCGCTCGTGCTCGTCGGTCACGCCGTGGAGGTTCCGTTGATCCACGAAGGCGCCAATCCGCACATCCAGGCGCACATCGCGGCCATCCCGTCCGAGGAGCATGCGCGGCTCAAGACCCTCGGCGATGCCGAGCCCTCGGGGATCCTGGCCGTCACGGCAGACGTCGAACCCGACGCCCCGGAAGGCTCGCTGCTGAGGTATCTGCACGGCGTCGCGGTGCAGAGCACGACATCGGTTCCGGAAGACCTCGACGTGCTTCCGGTCGACGAGGGATCGTGGGCGGTCTTCGCCGCCAGTGGTCCCTTCCCCGCCGCTCTGCAGACGCTGTGGGCGGCCACGGCGACGGAGTGGTTCCCGTCGAACCCGTGGAGGCTGCGCCCAGGCCCGTCGATCGTGCGCTACCTGGAGTTCAGCGGTGACTCCGCGTCGTGCGAGCTCTGGCTTCCGGTCGAACCGGCCTGAGGCCGGCGGGGTGGGCGCGCGTGCGCACCCACCCCGTGTCCGTGGCCCGTGCGACACTGAGCGCACGATCCAGGGAGGCACGTGATGGCGGCCATCGATCCGAAGAAGACACTCGACGCGTACCGGGCGAAGCGGGGCGAGTTCCGCGTCGTCGAGGTGCCGCCCCTGCAGTACCTGATGATCGACGGGGCAGGAGACCCGAACACCGCGCCCGCCTATCGGGACGCCGTGTCGGCGCTGTTCCCCCTGGCATACGCGCTGAAGTTCGCGAGTCGGAACGACCTCGGCATCGACACCGTCGTCATGCCGCTCGAGGGACTCTGGCATGCGCCCGACATGGAGTCGTTCACCTCCCGCCGTGACAAGTCGGCCTGGATGTGGACGATGATGATCATGGTCGGCGATCACATCACCCCCGCGATGTTCGCGGCAGCCGTCGAGTCGGTATGCAGAAGGCTGTGAAGAAGAGGGAGCCGATCCCTGCGCTCGACTCCGTGCGGCTGCAGACCCTCGACGAGGGCAGCTGCGTACAGACACTCCACGTCGGACCGTTCGACGACGAAGGACCGGTGCTCGAAGAGCTGCATCACCACTTCATCCCCGACAACGGGCTCCAGATGCGGGGGCTCCATCACGAGATCTACCTGAGCGACCTGCGCCGTGCCGATCCGGCGAAGCTGCGCACCATCCTCCGGCAGCCGATCATGCCGCACGCCTGAGCGACAGGGCGGGAGCGACAGGGCGGGAGCGACAGGCGAGGCGAAATCAAGCCCCTCGGCGGGGTTCCGCACGACGGATACGCTTCAACGATGAGCACGGTCAAGAACGCGGCGCGCGTCGCCAAGAGGTCGTCGACGTTCCGACGGATCGCCCGTGCCGGCTTCGTCGTCCTCGGTGTCATCCACGTCATCATCGGCTCGGTGGCGATCTCCATCGCGGCCGGCGCCTCCGGTGACGCCGACCAGGACGGGGCCATGGAGCAGATCCGCCAGAGCCCGATCGGAGGGCTGCTGCTCGTGCTTGTGGCCGCCGGGCTGATCGCGCTCGCCGTGTGGCAGATCGCCAGTGCCTTCCTCGCCGCCGATCCGGCCGAGACGAAGAAGTGGGGTCAGCGCGTCAAGCTGTTCGGCATCGCCGCCGCCTACCTCATCGTCGGGGGCATGGCCCTGATCTACGCCGTGGGTGGTGATGCCGACTCCGAGACGGCGTCGAAGACCCTGAGCGCGGTGCTGCTCTCGGCGCCCGGCGGCGTCGCCCTGTTGGTCGTCGTGGGGCTCTCGGTCGTCGGGGTCGGGGTCGGGTTCATCGTCGGCGGCTTCACCCGCGGCTTCGAGAAGCTGCTCGACCTGCCATCGGGAGTCGCCCGCAGGGGCATCGTGACCCTGGGAGTGATCGGCTACTTCGGCAAGGGCACCGCCGTCGCCGTGACCGGGGTGCTCTTCGTCGTCGCCGCCGTCACGCAGGACCCGGAGAAGGGCGCGGGGCTCGATGCCGCCCTGCACAGTCTGCTCGATCTGCCCCTCGGCGGACTCGTCCTGGGTGCTGTCGGCGCGGGGTTCGCCGTCTACGGCGTCTTCTGCATCGCCAGGGCCCGCTACGCCAGGATGTGAGTTCGAGCGTTCACGCGGTGGCGGGTTTCTCGCTCCACACCAGCAGGAAAGCGCCGAGAGCGATCATCAGCCCGCCACCGGTCGCCCCCATCGCCTCGATGCGTCGGGGCGAGCGGCCGAACCAGTCACGGGCGGCGCTCGCCAGGAGCACCCATACGGCGTCGCAGCTCACGCCGATCACCACGACGACCACCCCGAGCAGGAACAGCTGCGCCGGCACCGATCCGGCATGCAGATCGACGAACTGCGGGAGGATCGCGAGGAAGAACGCGATGGACTTCGGGTTCGTGACGCCGACGACGAAGCCCTCGGTGAGAAGCCGCCAACCCGAGCGCTTCGCCGGCGCCGTGGCCATGGCTCTCGCCGCGTCCTTCCGGTGGCGGATCGCCTGGATGCCCAGGAAGATCAGGTAGCCGGCGCCGAGCACCTTGACGATCGTGAACAGCACGACCGACTGCGCGATCACGGTGCCGACGCCGAGAGCCACCGCGACGACGAGCACGATCGATCCGACCGCCGTGCCCAGGATGCTGAGGAATCCGCCCATCCGGCCGAGCGCCATGGCTCGGCCGATCGTGAAGAGCACGGTCGGCCCGGGGATGACGACCATGATGAACGCCGCGACGACGAAGGTGAACAGCGTGTCCTGGGCGATCATGGGACGAGCTTAGAGGCGCGGACGCCGGGCGGTCGAGGTCCGCGACCACCCGGCGTCGCTCGAATCGGGGGACGGATCAGGCCGTACCCCAGAAGCGATCCTCCGCTTCCTGGTCCTCGCTCATCAGCCAGACCTCGACGATGCGGCCGTCGGCGACACGGAACACGTCGACACCGTGCTGATCGAGAACGTGCTGATCGTGGTCATCGTGCCCCACGCGCTGCGCGCGGAATCGCACGGTGGCGGATACCAGGGCACCGCTCTCGGTCGCCGACTCCGTCTCGAGGGCGAACGTGCCCCCGCTCAGCTGCATGAACCGTCCCAGGTGCGCGATGATCGCGTCGGGGCCGACGTGATCTCCTGACAGCTGGTTCGCTCCGGGCTGGTGCCAGACGGCATCCGGATGGAAGGTCGCCGCCAGCGCCTCCATGTCTCCGGCGGCCATGGCCGCACCGTACTGTCCTACGACGTCGATCGCCGACATGATGCTCCTTCTCGATGGGTCGGTACTGTGGAGCATCCAGCGTCTCGGCAGGGACGCGGTTACTTCAACGTCACCGGAAGGGGCAGCGGATGTCGAACACGTGGACGGTGTTCTCGGCCAGCTGCCCGTCGCGCGCATCACTCGCGCGCATCGCGAACAAATGGACCGCGATGATCGTCGTCCTCCTGCACGAGCAGCCTCTGCGCTTCGGCGAATTGCACACCAGGATGGACGGAATCACGAAGAAGGTGCTCGTCGACACGCTCCGCGCCCTGGAACGCGACGGCATGCTGGAGCGCGGCGTCGGAGACGACGGCCACTCCCGCTATCTGCTCACTCCGCTCGGGCGCACGCTGTATGCGCCGCTCCAGGCGCTGCAGGTCTGGGCGGAGTCGCATGTCGAGGACGTACGTGACGCGCAGGACCGCTACGACGCGGCCGCCGACGCGAAGACTCTCGGCGGCCCCTGACCCGTCGCGCCCACCCCCGGTCCGCAGGTGGGAACATGGAGGGATGAGCACTTCTCCCGGTCTCGACGTGATCGCCCCCCTGAACGACGCCGAGGTGCGGCGCATTCGCGGCGACTTCCCGATCCTGGGGGCACAGGTGCACGGGCGTCCGCTGGTGTATCTGGACTCCGGGGCGACGTCACAGCGACCGGTGGCTGTGCTCGACGCCGAGCGCGACTTCGCCACCTCGATGAACTCGGCCGTGCATCGCGGTGCGCACACGCTCGCTGCCGAGGCGACCGAGCTGTTCGAGGACGCCCGCACGGCCGTCGCCCGATTCGTCGGCGCGGACGACGACGAGATCGTCTGGACCTCCAACGCCACCGAGGCGATCAACCTCGTCGCGTACTCCCTCTCGAACGCGTCGCTCGGGCGTGGCGGTGCGGCTGCGGAGCGCCTGCGGCTCCGAGAGGGCGACGAGATCGTCACCACCGAGATGGAGCACCACGCGAACCTCATCCCGTGGCAGGAGCTCGCGGCCCGCACCGGCGCCACGCTCAAGGTGATCCCCCTCGACGACGACGGTGCCCTGCGGCTCGACGCCGCGGCCGAGCTGATCACGGCACGCACCAAGCTCGTCGCCTTCACGCACGTCTCCAACGTTCTGGGAGTCACCAATCCCGTGGAGCAGCTGGTCGCGCTCGCCCGTGAGGTCGGGGCGCTGACGCTGCTCGACGCCTGCCAGTCGGCACCGCATCTGCCCCTCGATGTGCGCGCCCTCGACGTCGACTTCGCCGTGCTGTCCGGACACAAGATGCTCGGACCCACCGGGATCGGTGCCCTCTACGGCCGCCGCGAGGTGCTGGCAGCGATGCCGCCCTTCCTGACGGGCGGCTCGATGATCACGACGGTCACCACGACCGAAGCCGAGTACCTTCCGCCGCCGCAGCGTTTCGAGGCGGGCACCCAGCGGGTGTCGCAGGCGATCGCGCTCGCCGCAGCGGTCGGCTACCTGACCGAGGTCGGGATGCCGCGTATCGCCGCCCATGAGGCGGCCTTCGGTCGGCGACTCGTCGACGGTCTGAGCGCGATCGACGGGGTGCGCGTGCTCGGCGCCGGTATCGACCTGCCCCGCGTGGGACTGGCGAGCTTCGACGTCCAGGGCATCCACTCCCACGACGTGGGGCAGTTCCTCGACGATCTCGGCATCGCGGTGCGCGTCGGCCATCACTGCGCACAGCCGCTGCACCGCCGGCTCGGCGTGACCTCGTCCACCAGGGCGAGCACCTATCTCTACACGACCGATGCCGAGGTGGATGCCGTGATCGAGGGCGTCGCCGGAGCCATCGACTTCTTCCGGAGGGGCGCATGAGCGACCTGCAGAACCTGTATCAGGAGCTGATCCTCGACCACTCGCGCACCCCGCACGGGTATGGGCTGCGGGAGGAGATCCCGGCGCAGTCGCACCAGCTGAACCCGACCTGCGGCGATGAGATCACCCTCCAGGTGCACCGCGGAGCCGACGGCGGCGTCGAGGCTATCGCCTGGGAGGGACACGGCTGCGCGATCTCGCAGGCATCCGCCTCGCTGCTGGCAGAGCTCGCCGAGGGGCTCAGCGTCGAAGACCTCGAGGTGCGCATCGCCGCATTCCGCGAGGCGATGCGCTCCCGCGGCACGATCGAACCCGATGAGGAGCTGCTCGGAGATGCCGCAGCTCTCGGTGGGGTGTCGAAGTACGTCGCACGCGTCAAGTGCGCCATGCTCGCCTGGGTCGCAGCGGAAGACGCGCTCACCCGCAGCTGAGGTGCAGGATGGACGCATGTCCGTGCAGCTGATGCCCCTGCCCGCCGAACGCTTCGACGAATGGCGGTCCGCCGCGCGGAAGCGTCTTATCGACGGCAACAGGGCGTCGGACCGGCGCCCCGGCGTCGACGCGGTCGCCCACGTCGATCAGCTCTTCGGCGAGGTGTTCCCGGGCTCCGCCGCGACCGCGACCGCGCGGGTCATGCGCGTGGTCATGGACGCGGAAGGGGAGGTCGGGACGCTCCTGCTAATTCTGCGGGACGACAAGCTCTTCCTCCTCGACCTCGTCGTCGACGAGCCGTTCACCGACGCGCACAGCGACGATCTGCTCGCAGAGATCCTGCGGGTCGCGCGAGAAGAGGGCGCCACGCAGGTCGGCATGCAGCTGTTCCCCCAGGACTCGACCGGTCGCGCGTTCGCGAGCGGGCGGGGCTTCGAGGTGGCCTCCATCCAGATGGTGCTCGAGCCGCTACCTGCGCGCGACGTCGCTTCCCACGTCGACGTGTCGCCGATGACCCCGGAGCGCTTCCCGACGTTCGCCGCCGCATCGGAGGAGGGGTTCGCGAACGACCTCGTCGAGTCCGGTCGCTACACCCCGGAGGAAGCGCTCGCCGAGTCGCATCGTCAGATGATCGCCGAGCTTCCCGACGGACTCGACACCGCGGGGCAGGAGCTCTTCACCGCCTCCGTCGAGGGGACGGAGGTCGGCATCCTGTGGGTCGGCGTGCGTCAGCGCGAAGGTCGTCCTCATGTGTTCGTCCTGGACATCGAGGTGGCCGCCGAGCACCGGCGCAGAGGGTACGGGCGCGAACTGATGCACGCCGTCGAGCGGGAGGCGCGCCGGCTCGGTGCGGACTCGATCGGTCTGCACGTCTTCGGCTTCAACACGGGAGCGATCGACCTGTACGAGCAGCTGGGCTACCGCCGCACCGAGGAGAGCCTGCTCCGTGACTTCTGAGCCGTCGTCGGAGGACTCGACGGGAATAGCCTCGAGCCCCCGGCGTTGGTCCCGACATGACAACTCTCGGAATCATCGGTGCAGGACACATCGGCAGCCAGGTCGCACGCGTGGCGATCGCGAACGGGTACGACGTGGTGATCGCGAACTCGCGGGGACCGGAGACCCTCGCTGACCTCGTCGCCGAGCTCGGCCCGAACGCTCGCGCCGCCACTGCGGAGGATGCCGCTGCCGCTGCGGACGTCGCGGTCGTCACGGTGCCGCTCCGCGCGATCGACGACCTGCCTGCAGAGCAGCTCGCCGGCAAGATCGTGCTCGACACGAACAACTACTACTTCGAGCGGGACGGGCACATCGAAGCCCTCGACAAGGGGGAGACGACGACGTCGGAGCTGGTGCAGCGCGCGCTCCCGAACTCCAAGATCGCGAAGGCCTTCAACCACATCTTCGCCTCGGAGATCACGTCGGACGGCACTCCGGCCGGCACGCCGAACCGGCGGGCGTTGGCGACTGCCGGTGATGATGCGGAGGCTGTCGCCTTCGTGACCCGCTTCTACGACGAGGCAGGGTTCGACACCGTCAACGTGGGACCGCTCAGCGAGTCGTGGCGGGTCGAGCGTGACCGTCCGGCGTATGTGGTCCGACAGAACGCGGAAGAGCTGACGGAGAACCTCGCACGCGCGAACCGTCTGCCCTGAGCATCGATGCGGGCGGGGGGACGCATCCTCTCGCCCGATCGTCGGGGTCCATCGGTGCGGAGCCTTGGGATACCAAAAGTTGAGGAACACCGGCAGGGGTGCGAGAATGCCCAGATGGCGGGGGCTATAGCAGCAGGCGGGGAACTCGAGTCGGTGCGGGTCACCCGCATCCTTCGTGACGACATCATCCTCGGACACCGGAAGCCGGGTGCGCGACTCGTCGAGCGGGACATCGCCGCGGAGTTGAACGTGTCCCGCCTTCCGGTCCGCGAAGCCATCCGCACGCTCGTCGCCGAGGGGATCGTGGTCGCGCGTCCTCGCACCTGGGCTGTCGTGAGGGAGTTCACGCACCGCGACATCCAGGACTTCGCAGAGGTGCGCGAGGCCATCGAGACGCTGATCTTCGTCTTCGCGGCGGAGCGGCACGACGAGGCGGGTATCGCCCGCATCCGTGCCGCGTACGAGCGCGAGCTCGCGGCCGCACGTGCCGAGGATTCCGAGGCGGCGAGGATCGCGGCGGCGGAGTTCCATGAGGTCGCCGTCGAACTCGCCGCGAACGAGATGCTCGGAGAGCTGATCGCCGTCTTCCTCACCCGTCTGCGCTGGCTGTTCGGTCAGCACGACGACCTGCTCGCCATGGCGGACGAGCACAGGATCATCCTCGAGGCGATGACGGCGCGGGATACGGAAGCGCTGCGTCGGATCGTGCCGGCACACCTCGCCAGCGGCCAGTCCGCGGCGGAGCAGCGGCTTGCGGCGCGCAGCGACCTGACGGTCTGAGCCTCGCGGGTCCGCGGCCTCCCGAGGTGAGGTCCTGCGGAGCCGCCTCCGGTTGTATATTGGGGCGATCGGAGTCGGTCCGGAACTGGTGCGCTGTCCTGGGGAGCGAGATGCGAGGTCTTGCTGTCGCGGTCGGATGCCTCTTGCTTGTCGGTGGGATCACAGTCGTCGCCATCGCCGATCAGGAGCGTCTGGAATCGATCGCCGCGGTCAAAGCGGAGATCGTCCGGATCGAACGTGCGCTGGAGACGACGCGGGGCGACAACCGGGAGCTCGCCGAGCAGCTGACAGCGCTGCGCTCACAGCTCGCGGAGCAGGACGCGCAGATCGCGGACACGACGGGCTTCCTCCCGTGATGCGTCGCGCCGTGGCCGTCGCGCTCGCGGCCTCCGTGCTCCTCGTCTCGGGGATGATCGGCAGATCCCAGGGCCTCGAGCAGGAGAGGGCGTCCGCCGTCGCTGAGCTGACCGCCCTCACCGAGCAGTACCACGATGCCGGACAGCGCACGGACTACCTCGATGGCGCGGTCGACCGCGCGGAGCAGGACACGGCGCAGCGCGCCGCCGTCCTCGCCCAGCGTCCCGCCTTCCTCGCGGAGGTGCAGGCGCTCACCGTCGCCCTCAAGGGTGCGGAGGGGCGGGTGGACACCGCCGCGCACCGTGCTGCCGCGCTTTCGGCACAGCAGACGGTCGCCGCCGAGAAGGAGAACCCCGACACGGTCGCTGCGGCCACGGCGACCGTGCACGCGCTCACCGAGAAGGTCGGCACGGAGGTCGCCTCGTGGCAGGCGGCGCAGAGCTCGGGCCCCGGCGGGCCGGCGTGGTCGTCGAGCGGCCCTGACGGCTACGCGCGGGTACGGGCGGCGCTCGACCTCGTCGGCGGTGGAGGCGTCGGGCTCTACGAATCGTCGTCCTGTGCGGGGGGAAACGCCCCGGCCTGCGCGAACAGCAACGGGTACATCAAGTACCGCGCCGACATCGCGAGCTGGGGTGCCGGCCGGTTGAACTGGGCGATGGCGCACGAGCTCGCGCACATCTATCAGTTCCGTGTATGGGGCTCGCTCACGTCGTCCGGTGCCTACGGGTCGCTGTTCGGCGGCGACCCGGAGTTCCTCGCCAACTGCATGGCCGTGGTGCGCGGATATCCCGGATCGGTCGGCTGCAACGGCGATCAGCAGGCGTGGGCCTCGGGCATCTGGGTGGGCGTCGTCCGCTGAGGCGGTGCGCCTCAGCGTCGTCAGGACATCCGCGTCAGGATATCGGCGTCAGGATATCGGCGTCGTGGTGTCGATCGCCTCGCGCAGCGGCCGCCGCATCACACGCCAGTACGACGCCGGCGCGATACGGGTGAGCACATCGATCAGGCGCGCCTCGCGGCCGACCATGGTCCGTGCAGCCCGTCGTTCGGTCGCGCGGATGATCCGCGCCGCCGCGTCTGCGGGCTCGGTGTGGTACATCTCCGCCTGGGCCGCGGCGGCGCGGGCGGCGACCTTCGGGTCGATCGCCGCGGCATAGCGGCCGTGCAGAATGATCCCGGTGCGCACCCCTGCCGGGTACACGGCGCCGACGGTCACAGAGGTGCCCTCCAGCTCGTGCCGCAGTGCTTCCGAGAAGGCGCGGACGGCGAATTTGCTCACCGCGTAGGGGATCCGTCCGGCGGGGGCGGCGAGGGCGTAGACGCTCGCCAGATGGGTGATGTGGGCGGCAGGGGCGGCGCGGAGCGCGGGGAGGAGCGCTTTGGTGACGGACACGGTGCCCCAGAGGTTCACGTCGGTGAGCCAGCGCATCTCCTCCATCGTCAGCTGGTCGATGTCGCCGAGCATGGAGGAGCCGGCGCACGTGATCAGCGCATTGATCCGCGGGTGCGACGCGGTGATGTCCCTGACGGCGGCGAAGACGGCGTCGTCGTCGCGGAGGTCGACGACGTGCGTGGTCACGCGTGCGTCGTGCAGCTCCTCGGCGATCCTCGCGAGAGCCGCGGTGTCGTGGTCGACCAGCGCGAGAGATGTTCCTCGGGCAGCGAGCCGGCGTGCGATCTCCGCGCCCATCCCGTTGGCGCCTCCGGTGATCACGGTGGTGCCCCCGGTGAGGTCGAGGTGTTTCATG
Organism: Microbacterium sp. CCH5-D1; assembly: GCF_001557335.1. NCBI lineage: Bacteria > Bacillati > Actinomycetota > Actinomycetes > Micrococcales > Microbacteriaceae > Microbacterium > Microbacterium sp. CCH5-D1. Next base: position 16,303 of record NZ_LSJW01000113.1, on the reverse strand, counting down.
CGTCTCCTGCAGGGCGTGATCGGGGCGCGAACCCGCGGATGTCGGATGGGTGGGGCATGCTGATTCCGACCATTCTGGCCGACACCGGGCCGCATCGATACCGGTACGCTCAAGGAGAGGAGGTACCGGTGGGACGGACAGCGGATGCCATCGCCGAAGGCGTCGCGATCGCGACCGCTGCCGCGCGCCTGGCCGTCAAGAACCACATCCTCATCGGCACCATCGCCGAGGACGGCGTGTTCGACATGGACAAGTACATCGACGACGCGCGTGAGGCGCTCCGTGCCATGGCAGAGGAGTCGGAAGAAGCCGCGGCCACCGTCACCGCCCTGCGCAAGCGGGCGAGGGGCCGCCATTCCGATCCGGTGGGGACGCACGACTACCGCGATCGCGATGTGCGCAACCTCCGCCGTCGGGCCAAGCAGTCCACCGGCGTCGCCGTGCGTCTGCGCGAGATCATGCAGGACCGGGAGCAGCTCGCCGCCATCGTCGAGGAGGCGAGGAGCGCGGCCTGGGCCGACGTGCGCCACAACCTCGACCGTCGACTGCGTGTCGAGGGGATGCGCCCCGACCAGGATCCCGACTACAACCGCATGCGCGAGGCCCGGATGCAGGCCCTTCGGCTCGTCGACCTGCAGGCGCTCTCCTCGGAGCAGAGAGCCAAGGCCAAGAGGCGGAAGAAGCAGCAGAAGGCCGCATCGGCCGACGACTGAGGCCTCGTTTCGCTTTCGCGTCGGGACTGTTGTAGGCTGTTCTACGGCCCGCTGAGCGGGCCGGGCGCCCGTAGCTCAATGGATAGAGCATCTGACTACGGATCAGAAGGTTAGGGGTTCGAGTCCCTTCGGGCGCACACTGTGTTGAGACAGTGAGAAACGGCTTCCACTCCGGTGGAGGCCGTTTCTGCATTCTCCGACGGTCCGCTCACCGGCGATGTGCCGAGTCGGACCTCTCAAGTCATCCGACGTCGCCGAGGGCCGCGAGAGCGCGAAGGTCGAGCGGTTTGTCTGCCGATACGGCATCGATGAGGACCAACGTCGCCTGCGCGACGAGGCGCGGGCCGCCGGGGCCGTGCGTCCCCGTCACCCCGGGAATCGGAGCGAGGAGGAGCCCCGCATCGACGAGGCCGAGGTGGGCGACACCGTCGAACGTGAGACGTGCGCCGGTGCCGTCGGAGAGGAGGGTCTCGACAGTGGCGTCGTACGCGGGATTCGGGTCCGCATCGCCGGCGATCAGGAACACAGCCGGTCGGCCGAGGGTCGTCCCCTGCGGAGAACGGGGCATGCCGTCGATGTCGATCGTCCCGCTGATCCTGTCGTCGAGCCGCGCCGCCTCGATGGCTGCGGCACCTCCCAGAGAGTGGCCGGCTGTGACGATCCGCTCCGGGTCGACGGCGCCGAGAGCAGCGATCGGGGAGCTTCCGTCGACGAGTACGTCGACGACGGCGATGATGTCGGCTGCGCGGACCGCGGCCGCGTGGTCGGCGGCAGCCTGGTCGCGCGCGTCGTCGCCGGTGGAGACGAGTTCGCCGAAGGCGGTCTTGCCGTCGGCGAGTTCGGCTGCTGCCGAGTCGTACGGGTGGTCCAGGGCGATCACGATGACTCCGTGACTGGCGACCTCCTCCGCCCACGACGTCGCGAACCAGCGCGTGCTCTGGCTGCCGGGAGAGGCGATCACGACCGGGAAGCTCCCGGCCTCGGGATCCGCATCCCCGCCGGCGTTCGCGCGCGCCGCCGCGAGTCCGTCGAAGACCAGGGACGGCATCCCGTACTGGTCGGCGAGGGCTCGCGTGAGGGTGTCGACACGTTCCCGCTGCGGCAGGAAAGCCACGGAGTCCTCCGACGCGTCGGCGGGGTACCAGATCGTCGCCGGGATCGAGCGTCGCTCGCCGTCTCCGTCGCCGTCGCCGTCGCCTCCGCGGGCGTCGCGTGTCGCATCCGTCCAGACCGTCGTGGTGATACCGACGGCGTGAGGCCCGGTCGGTGCGGGCACGTAGACGGGCGGCAGGCCCCATGCCGCGACGCCGGTGCCGACCAGACCGATGGCGAGCACCACGCCCGTCGCGGACGCGAGACCGCGGAGGCGTCCCGATCGCGCCCAGATCACCGTGCCGGCGACGAGGGCCGCCAGGCCGGCGAGCAGGAACAGCTGCCAGCGTGCTCCTTCGACCAGGAAGGCGACGATGAGCGTGAGCGCGGTAGCGACTGCGACGATCCAGGTCGCGGTCGGCGGGCGGCGCCGTGCGGCGATGCCGATGACGAGGGTCGCCAGGACTCCGGCGGTCGCGGCGATGTCCAGCCAGGGCATGGCACTCCTCCATCGAGTGGGTGGAGCCACAACGCTACGTCGGGAGATCTCTGCGGGGCGTCATCCTCGGGAGCGAGCGGGCTCATCCTTGCGGATGATCCCTTCGTCGTCAGGTGAGCAGGCTCGTGATCGCCGGATCGCGGTCGGCCACCTCGGCGGCGGTCGCGACGATCACGTCGCGGATCGCGGCGACGGCGACGGCCGGCGTCACATCCGCACGGTGGGCGAGGCTCACCGTGCGGGTCATCATGGGGTGCGTCAACCGGACCGACCGCAGGGCGGGGCGATCGAGGAGCACCATCGCTGGCACGACCGCGACGCCGACACCGCGCTCGACGAAACGCAGCACCGCGTCCATCTCGGCGCCTTCGAGCACATGGGTGGGCCTGAGGCCCTCGGCGCGGAAGGCCGCATCGGTCGTGGCTCGAAGCTCGTAGGTCTCGTCGAGTGCGATCAGGGGGAGGGACGCGAGGTGGAGCAGCGTCATGGATGCCGAGCTCGATACGGGTGGCTCGGTCGCGGCCGAGACGACGACGAGCTCCTCGGTGAGCAGCGGCATCCGCGTGAGGCTGAACCCCGAGGGTGGAGGGCCGTCGGATTCCGTGATGAGTGCGATGTCGACGGCGCCGACGGCGAGCTCCTCGACGAGGCGGCGAGATCCGCTTTCGGTGAGATGCAGGTCGACGCCGGGGTGCGCGGCGTGGAAGGAGCGGATCGCCTCGGCGACGAGGCTGATGCAGAGGGTGGGAGGGGCGCCGAGGCGCACGCGTCCCCGTCGGAGCCCGGCGAGTTCGCCCATCTCGTCGCGGATGGCATCGGCCTCCGCCAGCATGCGCTGTGCGCGGGGGAGGAGCGTCTCGCCGGCGGCCGTGAGGGCGATATGGCCGCGCGCGCGGTGGAACAGCTCGGCGCCGAGCTCGCGCTCCAGCGTCGAGATCTGCCGGCTCAAAGACGGCTGTGCCAGGTGCAGGTGCTCGGAGGCGCGGGTGAAGTGTCCGAGACGCGCGACCTCGACGAACCCGCGGAGTTGCTCGAGGTTCATGTCCATAGCCTACCCGCATCGTTTCAAGTCGAACTATGCATTGGAGTTATTAGGATCCCCTAACTACCGTGGACCGCATGGCTACGCGCGAACGTCAGATATCCACCACCGTCCTCGTCATCGGCACCGGAGGCTCGGGCCTCCGGGCAGCGATCGAGATCGCCGAACACGGCGTCGACGTGCTCGCTGTGGGCAAACGGCCGCGGCAGGACGCGCACACCTCCCTCGCCGCCGGCGGCATCAACGCCGCGCTCGGCACGATGGACGCGGAGGACAGCTGGCAGCAGCACGCGGCCGACACCATCAAGGAGAGCTACCTCCTCGCCAACCCGCACACGGTCGAGATCGTCACTCAGGGCGCCGAGCGGGGCATCCGCGACCTCGAGCGCTGGGGCATGGACTTCGCGCGTGAAGACGACGGCCGCATCTCGCAGCGGTTCTTCGGCGCTCACACCTTCCGCCGTACGGCGTTCGCCGGCGACTACACGGGGCTCGAGATCCAGCGCACCCTCGTGCGCAAGGCCGAGCAGCTCGACGTGCCGATCCTCGACCACGTCTACATCACCCGCCTCCTGGTGCGCGACAACGTCGTGTTCGGGGCCTACGGCTTCGACCAGGCCGACGGCACCCGCTACCTCATCCACGCGGATGCCGTGATCCTCGCCGCGGGCGGACACAACCGCATCTGGCGCCGCACCTCTTCCCGCCGTGACGAGAACACGGGCGACTCCTTCCGCTTGGCGGTCGACGCGGGAGCTCGCCTGCGCGACCCCGAGCTCGTCCAGTTCCACCCGTCCGGCATCATCGAGCCGGAGAGCGCGGCGGGAACCCTGATCTCCGAGGCGGCTCGCGGCGAGGGCGGCATCCTGCGCAACGCGCTCGGTGAGCGGTTCATGGCGAAATACGACCCCGAGCGGATGGAGCTGTCGACGCGGGACCGCGTCGCGCTCGCGGCGTACACCGAGATCCAGGAAGGTCGCGGCACCGAGAACGGTGGCGTCTGGCTCGACGTGTCGCACCTGCCGCGCGAGACGATCATGACCCGCCTGCCACGCGTCTATCAGACGATGATGGAGCTGCAGATGCTCGACATCACCACCGACCCGATCGAGATCGCACCGACCGCGCACTATTCGATGGGCGGTGTGTGGGTGCGGCCGGAAGACCACCAGACCGATGTCGACGGCCTCTACGCGATCGGCGAGGCCTCCAGCGGACTGCACGGCGCCAACCGACTCGGGGGCAACTCGCTCATCGAGCTGCTCGTCTACGGGCGGATCGTGGGGCAGGCGGCCATGGAGCATGCGGCCGGGCTGGATGCGCAGCGTCGGTCGGCGACGGCCGTCGCCGAGGCGCGTGCGGAGATCGACGACCTGCTCGCCGCGGAGGGACGTGAGAACGTCCGCGCGCTGCAGCGCGCGATCCGCAACCTGATGACCGAGTACGCCGGAGTCGTGCGCTCGGAGGAGGGGCTGCGCGCGGGACTCGCCGACCTCGACATGATCGAGGGGCGCATGGAGGACATCGGCATCCACCCCGACATCGCGGGTTTCCAGGACCTCGCGCACGCGTTCGATCTCAAGGCGTCGGCGCTCGCTGCACGCGCCACCCTCGAGGCGGCGCTGGAACGTCGGGAGACCCGTGGATGCCATAACCGCAGCGACTTCCCCGACACCGACCCGACACTGCAGGTGAACCTGGTGTGGTCGCCGAAGGACGGTGTGACCCGAGAGGCGATCCCTGAGATCTCGCCTGAGATCGCCGAGCTCATGCGGGAGGTCGACACCGAGGGCAAGCTCGTCGAGTAGCGGGGACCCCGTTCACGACCGAGGCCCCGTCCTGCCGATGACAGCAGGACGGGGCCTCTGTGGTGCTCCGGATTCTTCGGGAGCTCAGTCGGCCTGCGGCTCTTCCGTGTCGATCACGCCGATGCCGACCGCCTCGTGATCGGGCTCGGGCTCATCGCGCTTCGGAGCCTTGGGCTCTTCGCCCGGGGCCTTCTCGGTGCTGGGCTCTTCGAGCTCCTCGGTGCTCGGAACCTCGCTCGGGTCGGCGTCTTCTGGCGATTCCGCCTCGGCGGGTGTCGTGACCTCGCCCTCGCTCGTGTCCGACGACGGCGTGGGCGTGGGGGTCTGCGATTCGGGGGAGGCCTCGTCCGTGGTCTCCGGGTCGGGAGTGGTGTCGGTCATGATGACCCCTTTCGACGATGTGGTCTGAACAGGATGGCTCCGCACACGCAGGACGGGAAGGGGCTTGACGCGCTGATGAGTTAACCGCGGTGAACCGAAGTGGTGAATCCGGCGTAGCCTGGAGGGGTGACAGCGTACGTCTCGGCCTTCGACCTCTTCTCCATCGGAGTGGGGCCATCGAGCTCCCATACGGTCGGACCGATGCGAGCGGCCCTCGACTTCGCTCGGCGACTCACAGCGACGGGCATCCTTCCCCAGGTCGCCCGGATCGGCAGCACCCTCTACGGTTCGCTCGGAGCGACGGGTATCGGGCACGGCACCCCGGATGCGGTCGTCGCGGGCCTGCGCGGTCTCACGCCGGAGACCTGCGATCCTGCCGACGTCCGTGCAGCCTGGACCGATCTGCCCGCCCAGGCCATGATCCGCATCGACGGCACCCACGACGTCGCCTTCGCGAAGGACGACATCGTGTTCGCGCCGCGCACCCGGCTTCCCGGGCACCCGAACGCCATGACGATCACCGCCTGGGACGACTCGGGTGCGGTGCTCGCCGAGGAGACCTACTACTCGGTCGGCGGAGGTTTCATCCGACGCGACGGCGAGGAGGCGAAGCTCGCGACCGCCGGATTCCCGCATTCCTACGCGGATGCGGCGTCGCTGCTCGCCCTCTGCGACGAGAACGGACTGTCGATCGCCGAGGTGGCGCGACTGAACGAGACATCGCTGCGCTCGGAAGAGGAGGTCGCTGCCGGGCTCGATGCGATCTGGGATGCGATGTCGGGGTGTGTCGATGCCGGCCTCCACGCCGAGGGCACGCTCCCCGGGATCCTCAAGGTCAAGCGGCGTGCCGGTGTGATCCGCGGCCAGCTCGAGGAGGTGGAAGCCGACGGGCACCGCGAGCTTCCCGGCGAATGGCTCGGTGCTTTCGCGCTCGCCGTGAACGAGGAGAACGCGGCGGGCGGTCGCGTCGTCACCGCGCCGACCAATGGAGCCGCAGGCATCCTCCCAGCCGTCGCGATGTACTGGTGGCGTTTCCTTGCCGACTCGGGGCTCGGGGCGGGCAATGCGGTCACTCCGTACGGCGAGCTGGTCGGCAGTGCGCTGCTCGGTTTCGAGTCGGACGTGCGTGCGGTGAGCGACGGGAGCGAGCTCGACGAGGAGCAGACCGCTGAGGCGAACCGTCGACGCGGCATCCGTCGCTTCCTGCTGACCGCGACGGCACTCGGGTCGCTGTTCAAAGCCAACGCGTCGATCTCCGGCGCGGAGGGCGGGTGCCAGGCCGAGGTCGGCAGCGCCTGTGCCATGGCGGCCGGCGGCCTCACCGCGGTGATGGGCGGCACGAACCGGCAGATCGAGAACGCGGCCGAGATCGCGATGGAGCACCACCTCGGTCTCACATGCGACCCGATCGGCGGGCTCGTGCAGATTCCCTGCATCGAGCGCAACGCGATCGCCGCCTCGACCGCCGTCACCGCTGCGCGGCTCGCCCTTCGCGGCGACGGCAGCCACTACGTCTCGCTGGACGCCGTCGTCGAGACGATGCGCCAGACGGGGGCCGACATGTCCACCAAGTACAAGGAGACGAGCGAGGGTGGCCTCGCTGTCAACGTCATCGAGTGCTGAGGCTCCTTCCCGTGTCCCTGTCGGGGGATGCGGGTAGCCTCTCCGAGACGCCACACGGGGAGGGATCACGATGGATGCGTTCTGGGAGCCGACCTCTCGGCGACGACGGCAGCAGCCCGTCGTCGCGGTCCGTCCGAACGATGAGGCGCCGACGACGGGCACGGGGTGGCCGACGAACATCCCCGCGGTCGCCCAGGTGCTGCGTGAGGGGATCGACCTCGACCCCGGGGTGACCTTCCTGGTCGGCGAGAACGGCAGCGGCAAGTCCACCCTGGTCGAGGGCGTCGCGATCGCGTACGGCCTCTCACCCGAGGGAGGTTCCCGGCAGGCTCGACACACCACGCGGGCGACCGAATCGCCATTGTCCGAGTGGTTGCGGCTGCAGCGGGGAGTGGGCTCGAGCCGTTGGGGGTTCTTTCTCCGTGCAGAGACGATGCACTCCTTCTACACCTACCTCGAGGAGAACCCGTCGACCAGCGCACCCGATGTGCCGTTCCACGAGATGAGCCACGGCGAGTCGTTCCTCGCACTGCTGGAGAGCCGTTTCGACGAGCCGGGCTTCTACTGCCTCGACGAGCCGGAGGCTGCGTTGTCCTTCAACTCCACCCTCGCCCTGATCGCCGTGCTCCGACGCATCGCCGACGAGGGAGGGCAGGTGCTGTGCGCCACCCACTCGCCGGTGCTGGCGGCCCTGCCGGGAGCGAAGATCCTCGAGGTCGGCGAGTGGGGTGTGCGCCCGGCCGAGTGGGACGACCTCGAGATCGTGAACCACTGGCGTTCGTTCCTCGAGCACCCGACGCGCTATCTGCGTCATCTGCTCGACTGACCGGCGCGCCGTGCCATCGCCGCGCATCATAGGCTGACGGGCATGACCGAGCACAAGCCCCCCAGGCGGCGTGGCCGTCCCCGCGGCGTCTCGGACTCGCGCGCGCGCATCATCGCGTCCGCCGTGGACGACTTCGGGGAGAAGGGCTACGACGGAGCGACGATCCGCTCCATCGCCGCGAGGGCCGGGGTGGACTCCGCCCTCGTGCACCACTACTTCGGCACCAAAGCCGACCTCTTCGCCGAAGCCGTGGGCATCCCGCTGCGTCCGGACATCGATGTGCCGGGGATCCTCGCGGGTCCGCGTGACGAGGTCGGTGAACGTCTGATCCGATACGTCCTCGAGGCGTTCGAGCAGCCCGAGGTGCGCCGGCGCGGGGTCATGCTCCTCCGCACCGCGATCGGGAGTCGGGTGACGACACCGCTGCTGGCAGGATTCCTCTCGCGTGAGCTCCTCTCCCGCATCTCGCGGAGCCTTGACGTCGACGACGCCGACCTCAGGGCATCGCTCGTCGCCTCGCAGATCGCCGGGATGCTGATCGCCCGATATGTGCTGAAGCTCCCGGCGCTCGCTGCCGCCCCGGTGGAGGACCTCGTCGCACGGCTGGGCCCCACGGTGCAGCGCTACCTCTTCGACTGAGCTCCACTTCCTTCTGCTCTGCACCTTCTACGGCGCTGCACCTTGCTGCCCTCTGGAGAACCCGTTGACGCCGTCGAGCGGGAGGCGCATAATTCATCGCATGATGAATAATGCTGCCGTCGAGATCACGCAGCTGCGCGTGCGGCGCGGGGCCGTTCGTGTGTTCGACGGCATCGACCTCGCCGTGCCCCGCGGCCAGATCACGGGACTGTTGGGACCCTCGGGGTGCGGCAAGACCACGCTCATGCGGTCGATCGTGGGCGTGCAGCGGATCGCGTCGGGCGACGTGACCGTTCTCGGTGAGCCGGGTGGTTCCCGCCAGCTGCGGCATCGTGTCGCGTACGGCACGCAGGGCGCCTCGGTCTACGGCGATCTCAGCGTGCGGCAGAATCTCACCTACTTCGCCTCGCTCCTGAAGGCGCCGAAGGACGATGTCGACCGGGTCATCCAGGAGGTCGGTCTCGGCGCGCAGGCGGCGCAGCTCGTCGATTCGCTGAGCGGCGGCCAGGCGACGCGGGTGTCGCTCGCGGTCGCGTTGATCGGCGCCCCCGAGCTCATCGTGCTGGACGAGCCGACGGTCGGCCTCGACCCTGTACTGCGTGCCGAGCTGTGGAGCCTGTTCCGACGCCTTGCCGACCGGGGCGTCACACTCATCGTCTCGAGCCACGTGATGGACGAGGCTGTGCGCTGCGACCGGCTGCTCCTGATGCGGGAAGGGCGGATCATCGCCGACACGACGCCATCGTCGCTGCTCGCCGACACCGGCACGAGCGACGCCGAAGCCGCGTTCCTCGCTCTGATCGAGCGCGACAGCGCGGCCGGCGCCGCGACCACCAGGCGGGCGCGGCGAGAGGCGCACGAGCGGAATGAGGAGGTCGAGGGATGAACGGCCGTCGGCTGTTCGCGACCGCCGGGCGCGTGCTCACGCAGCTGCGGCACGACCCGCGGTCGATCGCCCTGATGCTCATCGCCCCGAGCCTGCTCGTCGGTCTCTTCGCCTGGCTGTTCAGCGAGCAGGACGGTGTGTTCGATCAGTTCGGCGGTGCGATCCTGGCGCTGTTCCCGTTCATCGTGATGTTCCTCATCACATCGATCACCACCCTGCGCGAGCGCCGTTCCGGCACGCTCGAACGGCTGATGACCACGCCACTCGAGAAGGCCGACTTCATCCTCGGCTACGCACTCGCGTTCGGGCTGATGGCCCTGCTGCAGGCGGTGATCACGGTGTCGTTCGCGGTCGCGGTGTGCGGCCTCGACGTCGACGGGCCGCTGTGGCAGCTCGGCCTCGTCGCGGTTGTCGATGCTCTGCTCGGCACGGCGCTCGGGCTGCTGGCGAGCGCGTTCGCCCAGACCGAGTTCCAGGCCGTGCAGTTCATGCCGCTGCTGGTGTTCCCGCAGATCATCCTCGGCGGTCTGTTCATGCCCCGAGACCAGATGCCCGATGTGCTGCACGCCATCTCCGACTGGCTGCCGCTCAGCTACGCGATCGACACGATCAACGCGGTCGCGGCGGGGGACGAGGGCGCGGACGTGTTCGGTCCGCTGCTCATCGTCGTGGCGTTCGCCGTCGGCGCCCTGGCGCTTGCCGCCCTCACACTGCGGCGGCGAACTGGCTGAGACCGGCTCGGGGGTGCGGGTCAGCGAGCGGCGCGGTTCTTGGTGTGCTTGGTCGGCGCCGCGGCCCACGGATCCTCGGGCCACGGGTGCCGGGGGTAGCGGCCGCGCATCTCGGCGCGCACCTGGTTGTAGGGACCGGACCAGAAGGAGGCGAGGTCGTCTGTGACGGCGAGCGGCCGCCCCGCCGGGGACAGCAGGTGGAAGAGCACGGGAACGCGTCCGTCCACCAGCCGCGGCGTCTCCGCCCAGCCGAAGCACTCCTGCAGCTTCACCGCCACGACGGGGCGTGCGGTCGCGTCGCGGTCGGGCTCCGGGTAGGTGATGCGCACCCGGGACCCGCTGGGCACGGCGAGCCGTTCCGGGGCGAGCGTATCCAGGTGCGCGGCTTCCGGCCAGGGCAGCAGACGGCGAAGGGCGGACGTGAGATCCAGCCGGCTGGCGGGGGCGCCGGACGCGAGGGCATCGAGCTCCGTCGCCAGCCACGTGTCGAGCGATTCGAGCAGCCCCGAGTCCGACACGTCGGGCCAGGGTTCGCCGAGCTCGCGTCGCAGCAGCGCGAGTCGGCGGCGCAGGGCATCCGCACTCTCGGACCAGGTGAACATGCCGAGTCCGTCGCGTCGGAGCGCCCGCTCCATTGCATCCCGGCCTTCCGACGCCGCCGCCCGCACCGGCACCGATGAGCGAACGATCGCCCCGATCCGGCGCTCACGGCGGGCCTGCACGCGACCTCCGACGAACTCGGCCTCGATGCGGTCTGTCATCAGGTGGCTGGCCGCGCTCTCCATCTGCCCCTCCGTCAGCACCGCCGCCGATCGGATGACCGCACCGGAGCCCGCCGCCGCCCGCGATGAGGCCCGGGTGACGTCGGCCACGGCCAGCCACTCCACGGCGGCGAGCGGACCGGTGACCCCGGCCCGGGTGCCCGAAGCCAGCAGGAAGGTCGCGCCCGACTCCGAGCGCTCGACGCGGTGGGCGACACGGTCAGGGAAGGCCAGCGCGATCACGAGACCCACTCCCCCGAGGCCCGAACGCGTGTCCGGCGTCGGATCGACCATCCGCTCCAGGCGACGCGCGTCCTCGTGCCAACGGCGAGCGTCGGGGGTCCGACTTCCGCGCAGTGCGATGAGAGCGTGGGCGACGTCGGCGTCGGGGACGCGCTGGTCTCCGCTCAGAAGCGCGACCACCTCAGCGGCGAGTCGGTTCCCCACCACGGGACTGCCGTCGCGCAGCGCCCTGGCCAGTCGCGGGTCGGTCGGGATACGTGCCAGCACTCGGCCGTCTGCCGTGGCGCGACCGTCGTCGTCGATCGCGCCGAGTCCGCGGAGCACGGCCACGGCGTCGGCGAGGCTGTCGGCTCGCAGCGGTTCGATCATGCGCAGACCCGCGCCACCCGGTGCGCCCCAGCAGGCGAGGAGGAGGGCGGCGTCGGCGAGGTCGGCCGTGGCGATCTCCGGCGACGGACGAGCGGGAGCCGCGGCGTAAGTGCGCTCGTCGACGCAGCGGATCACGGCGCCGGGGCCCTGCCGGGTGGCGCGTCCGGCACGCTGCACGCACGAGGAGCGTGAGGCGGCGGTGGTGACCAGACCCGTCATGCCACGGGCCGCGTCACGCTGGGGCTGCCGCGACAGGCAGGTGTCCACGACCAGCCGTACACCCGGCACGGTGAGAGATGACTCGGCCATGGAGGTGGTGACGATGATGCGGGGGACCTCGCGCGGCGCGCGGCCGCGGATCACGGCGTCCTGTTCCGCCGGGGCGATCCGCCCGTGCAACTCGCGCACGTCGAAGGCGTCGCTGAGGGAGCGGAGGCGTCGCGCGATCTCCGACACCTCACCAGCGCCGGGGGCGAAGACCAGCACATCGGCTTCCGGGTCTTCGCGGACCAGTTCGGCGGCTGCGGATGCGGTGATGCTCGCGACGTGGTCGAGGAACCCCCGGGTGACTCCCCGTTCGTCGAGGCGGGGCACGGGACTCGGAGCCCATCGCTCGGTGAGGGGGAAGGCCGGGACGTCGTGGTCGACGACCGGCGCAGGGGACTCGTCGGTGCCGATGACGGCGGCGATCCGGGCGGCGTCGAGGGTGGCCGACATCGCCACGACCGTCAGGTCGTCCCGCAGCTCGCGCACCTCGGAGAGCAGACCGACGAGGAGGTCGGTCTCGATGGCGCGCTCGTGCACCTCGTCGATGATGACCGCGCCCACACCGTCGAGTCCCGGGTCGTCGAGCATCCGTCGCAGGAGGACCCCCGCCGTGACGAACTCGACTTTCGTGTCGGCTCCCGCGGAGCGCTCGCCGCGGACGGTGAATCCCACGCGCCCGCCGAGAGGCGAGCCGTCGAGCTGCGCGAGTCGGCGAGCGGCCGCGCGTGCGGCCACCCGGCGCGGTTGGGTGACGACCACCCGACCGGGGGTTCGCGAGGCGAGAAGCGGAGGCACCAGGGTGGTCTTGCCCGTGCCCGGCGGTGCGGTCACCACCACGGATGAACTCTTGTCGAGGGCGGCGGAGAGCTCCTCGACGGCGCCGGCGAACGACAGGCCGGCGCCGATCGTAGCGATGTCGAAGGCGGCGCGCGTCATCCGTCCAGTCTGCCCGGTCGGAGAAACGGCGGATGCCGCGACCGAATCGATCGCGGCATCCGCCGTCATGCGCCGACTACTCCGCGGGCGGCGCGGGCGGCGGTGGCGTGGTCGGCGTCGCGACGCGCGGCGTGGGCGCGGCCGCCGAAGCCTCTGCGACTCCTGCGCCGAAGCCGCGGCCCACGGCCTGACCCTGGATGATGCCGGCCAGGTCGAGCCCCGTAGCCGAGTGGACGCTGTCGAACACCGAGGCGAGTGCCTTGGCGCTGTCGGCGCCCACGACGGTGGATGCGCCGTCTTCGCCGGAGCTGCCGATGATCGACACGTTGCCGATCGCCGCATAGCCCTTCGAGAACTCGGCCATGATCGACGGCAGCACCTCGAGGACGCGCTGCGAGAGGAATGCGTCCTGGTTCGAGGCGATGGCCTTGGCCTCCGCCTCCAGGGCTGCCGCACGGGCGTCACCCTCGGCACGGATCGCGTCGGCCTCGGCGCTGGCGCGGAGGCGGCGGGCTTCTGCTTCGGCCTCGGCCTGGGCTCGGAGGGCATTCGCCTCACCGCTGGCCTTCGCGATCGCCGCTGCTGCTTCACCCTCGGCGCGGGCCTTGTCGGCCTGGGCCTGCTGTTCGGCGATGCGCGTGCGGGCCTCGGCCTGCTTGACCTGCTCGATCGCGGCGGCTTCGGCCGAGCGCTCGCGTGTGTAGAGCTCGGCCTGGGCGCGGGTCTCCGCCTCGTAGCGCTGGGCGTCGGCGACGCGCTTCACGTCGGCGTCGAGCTGTGCCTGCTTGTTCTCGGCTTGCTGCTGCAGCACCGCCTGCTCGGCCTGCGCGCGGGCGAGTGCTTCGGCCTGCTCGGCTTCGGCGCGCGCCCGGCCGATGCCGGAGTCCGCGTTGGCGGTGTTGGTGTCGAGCGCGGTCTGCTCGATCAGGTTCGCTTCCTGGTTGGCGATGTTCTTCTGGTTGATCGCGCGGTCGGCGTTGGTCTGCGAGATCTCGGCGGACTGGCGCTTCGCCTGGATCTCGGGGGCGCCGAGCGACTGGATGTAACCCACCTTGTCGGTGATGCCCTTGATCTGGAACGAGTCGAGGATCAGCCCCTGCTCGGCGAGCTCCTGCGAGACGTCTGCCGCGATCTGGTCCGAGAACTTCTTGCGCTCGCGCATCAGCTCGACGACCGACAGGGTGGCGACGATACCGCGGAGCGCACCTTCGAGCTGCTCGGTGGTGAACTGCTCGATGGCCTTGTCCTGCGAGGCGAATCGCTCGGCTGCGCGGCGGACCAGGATCGGGTCGGATCCGATCTTCACGATCGCGACACCGTCGACGTTCAGGGTCACGCTGTCGAGCGACTGCGCTTCGGCGTTCAGGGAGACCTGACGTGAACGCAGCGAGATGATCTCGTGACGCTGCGTGATCGGGTTCACGAGCGACTTGCCGTTCACGATCACGGTGACCGGCGACTCCGACATCTCGGACCTGCTCGAGCCGTCGGCCGAGAGCACTGCCGTCTGCACCTTCTGCTTGCGTCCCGAGATGACGAGTGCCTCGTCGGCGCGAGCGACCTTGATCCAGCTGCGCGCGAACAGCAGCAGGACGAGCAGTAGGACGACGGCGACGACGACGGCGATTCCGACGATGACGAGGATGCCGACGATTCCGGCGATCTCCATGGATGACCTCCCTGATTCCCCCCGAGGGGGCGGTCTCGGGCGCGCCGTGATGCGCGCCTTCGCCCCCACCCTGCCAGAAAAGCGCCCGGCACCGCCGCGGCGGACGTTATCTTCCACTCCCCGTGGGGAACTCTGTCTCCTCCAGAGAAGCTGTGGAGGAGAGCCGGACATCAGCCCTTGCGGAGCTTCTCCGCGAGGTCGCGCAGGGCGCGGAGCTCGTCGTCGTCGAGGCGGGACATGCGCTCGGCGATCGAGCGTCCGTGCACGGTGGCGAGCGAGCGGAAGGCTCGTGCCCCCTCGTCGGTCGCGCGGATCAGTGCGCCGCGACCGTCGTCGGGGTCGGGGCACTTCGCCACGAGACCGCGCGCGACCATGCGGTCGACCAGTCGCGAGACGCTGGGTTGGCTGATGAGCATATTCGCCGTGATGTCCCGCAGCCGCGCTGTGAGGTCGGGGGAGCGGGTGACGGTGAGCAGCACGTCGTACTCGGCCTGCGCGATATCGCTGTGCTCGAAGTCGCCCATCATCTCGGTGAACAGCTCGTGCTGTGCGCGGAACAGGCTCTCCCAGGCCTCCAGGGCGAGCTTGCGATCGGTCATCCTCACAGAATAGTGCGAACAGTAAAGGGCCGGTCGGAGAGGCTCCCGACCGGCCCTTGTCCCTTGCACCAAGAGTGTCCTGCAATCACATGCGGTGGATGCCACAGCAAACATTCACCGTGCGATCACTGTATAACGGCGAGGTAACGAATGCAACGGTTTGATCACGGAATCTTGAGCGCAGGCATCGAGCGCCTTGTCCCTTCTCACGAAACCTGTCGCTTTCTCATGAAAGTTGTCGCTGTTCTCATGAAAGATGGCGGATTCTCACGGATGTTGTCGCGTCTGCGGCGTGGCGTGGGTAGGCGGGTGGGTGTGGGTGTCACCCTGCGGGTGGGTGGGGTCGCCGATGTTGGTGGCCTGAGTTGTCAGGACCCGAGATATAGGGCAGTACCTCTCCTCAGGAGTCAGGCCGTCCGTCGAATAGGTATCTTCCGTCGACGTTGATTGGATTCCTGTGGACCTGACTTTGCAGTGGACTGGTGTGCCCGCTTCCGTGGATGACGCGGGGTGCGTGGTCGAGTTTCGTCTCGATGGTGCGCATGAGGAGTTGGATGAGCGGGACGTGGGTGGTGTCCCGTTCGAGCGGTGTGAGTCGGTGCGCGTGTTCTCGTCGTGGAGGGGCAAGCGGCATTATGACGGTCACTTCTGGATGTCGCGGTTGGGGCGGTCGGTAGCGTTCGAGTCGCTGGTGGAGCGGTCTTGTCTGTCGGAGCTTGATCGGCTGCCGACTGTGGTCGGAGTGTCGAGCCAGCCGATGTGGATCTCGTGGGGTGAAGGCGGAGTGCGACGTCAGCATGCGCCGGATTTCTTCGCGCGGCTCGCTGATGGGTCGGGTGCAGTAGTGGATGTGCGGCCGACAGATCTGATCGATGAGCGTGCGCGGGAGCAGTTCGATCGCACGGCGGCGTTCTGTGCTCGGGTGGGGTGGCGGTATGTGGTGTTCGAGGGTTTGTCGCGGGTCCGGGATGCGAACCTGCGGTTCCTGAATCGATACCGAATCCTCCCGGACCCGGACGAGATACCGGATGTCCCGGCGGGTGGTGCATCCCTCGCCGTGGTCGCGGCGATGCTGACACCCGGACCCGCGGGTCTCGCCGCTTGCTATCACCTGATTTGGTCGGGCGTATTGAGTGCGGATCTGGAGCGACCTTTGGCAATGACGAGTGTCCTGACCAGGGGCGTAACGGTGCCCAGTGTGGCGGTGTCGGCGTGAGGG